>JAEYVS010000013.1 GCA_023429265.1 Bacteroidota bacterium
GCAGGATTATTCAAAAAAGAAAGGATCATAGAAACTCCGCAAGGTGCTGAAATAACAGCTAACGGAAAAGAAGTGCTTAACTTCTGCGCGAATAATTACCTGGGATTATCTTCACACCCTAAAGTAATTCAGGCAGCGCACGATACACTGGACAAATGGGGATACGGAATGTCATCGGTGAGATTCATCTGCGGTACCCAGGAGATACATAAAGAGCTCGAGGAGAAGATCGCTAAGTTCCTCGGAATGGAAGATACGATACTATACGCGGCTTGTTTCGATGCAAACGGCGGTGTATTCGAGCCTCTGCTGAATGATCAGGATGCCATCATATCTGACGAACTCAACCACGCAAGCATCATAGACGGAGTAAGACTTTGTAAGGCAATGAGATTCCGCTATAAAAATAACGATATGGCAGACCTAGAAAGATGCCTCAAAGAAGCCACCGAAAAAGGGGCAAGAAACATTCTGATCTGCACAGACGGGGCATTCTCAATGGACGGGCACATTGCAAATCTCGAAGGTATCTGCGATTTAGCTGATAAATATGGCGCTCTCGTGATGTCAGACGAATCACATTGCACGGGTTTCCTCGGAAAAACAGGGAGAGGTGCAATCGAACATTGCGGTGTAGTGGGCAGAATGGACATTGTAACAGGCACTCTCGGTAAAGCCCTCGGAGGCGCGATGGGCGGATTCACCACCGGGAAAAAAGAAATAATCGAAATGCTCAGACAAAGAAGCAGACCATACTTATTTTCTAATTCACTGTCACCTGTCATTACAGGAGCATCCATCGCGGTATTCGATATGCTCAGCGAGACTACGGAGCTAAGAGATAAACTCGAAGAAAACACAAAGTATTTCCGGGATAAGATTACTGATGCCGGGTTTGACATTAAATCCGGGGTTCATCCAATAGTACCAATAATGCTCTATGATGCGAAGCTCGCGCAAGAGATGGCTTCTAAGCTGCTCGATGAAGGAATTTATGTCATAGGCTTCTTCTATCCGGTCGTCCCTAAAGAGCAGGCAAGGATAAGAGTGCAGCTCTCAGCCGCTCACACCAAAGAACATATTGATAAATGTATCGAAGCATTTAGTAAAGTAGGAAAAGAACTTGGAGTTCTCAGTTCTTAGAGTAACGAGTTTTTAGAGTTTGTAGAGTATTGTTATGGCAAAAATTGAAAAATTTGAGGATCTCATTTGTTGGCAAAAGTCAAGAGAACTAGTAAAAGAGATCTATAGAATTACAAATACTGAAAAATTTAGCAGGGATTTTGCTCTTCGGGATCAAGCCAGACGAGCAGCTATTTCATCGATGCTAAATATATCTGAAGGCTTTGCGAGGCGAACTAACAAAGAATTTTCAAAGTTTCTATATATATCTCACGGATCAATAGCAGAGGTTCAATCTGCTATGTATATAGCTTTGGATTTGAGTTATATTGATAGCATTGAATTCGAGAGAATCTATAATAATTCTACTGAAGTCTCAAAAATCATTTCGGGATTATTAAAAAAACTTAGGGAGTAATACTCTACAAACTCAATAAACTTAATGAACTCTAAGAACTTAATTTGATTATCTATAAGTACATATTAAAGGCTCACATTGGACCGTTTTTTCTCGGATTATCGGTGGTAATGTTCCTTTTCCTTTTCCAGTTTCTAATAAAGTCCATCGACAGGCTAGTTGGCAAAGGTTTGAGTATGTGGATCATAACCAAGCTGATATCCCTGAATCTTGCGTGGATATTGACACTTGCCGTTCCGATGGCGGTATTGGTTGCCACGTTAATGGTATTTGGGGCAATGTCTTCAAGCAATGAGATAACTATATTAAAAGCCAGCGGGGTCAGCCTCAGAAAGCTAATGCTTCCCGTGATTATTGCATCGTGTTTGCTTTGCTATGGTATGGTATGGTTTAATAATGATGTCTTACCGGAAGCCAATCACCAGGCGAGAGTGCTATTCAGTGATATCTCGCGAACCAAGCCAACCCTGATACTGGAGGCGGGAAAATTCAGCGAAGATATTGGAGGAGCTAAAATCCTTGTACAAAAAACTCATCCAAATAGTAATAAGCTTGAAGGAATCTATATCTACGATTACTCCACTCCCCCACTAAAAAATTTATTCATTGCTAAAAACGGTGACATCGGCTTTTCTTCTGATTTTTCTAATATAATAATGAATCTGGAGAATGGTGAGATTCATCAGTTTAATGAAAGAACTCCATCGCAAAAGTACCGGCGTATTGAATTCACCAAACACAGGATCGTACTTCCTGCGGCAAATTTCGGTTTCCAATCTACAGATGAAAACCTACTGACGCGTGGGGACAGGGAGCTTTCGGCTGACGCGATGTCTATTGTTGTGGACAGCTTTTATGTTAGCAAGCAGAGAGTGAAAGATAATTATAACAGGGAGATGACAGAGGATGTTCTGAAATTTGCTTCATTAAATTTCAGAGATACGGTTTTCAAACCTCAGATTGTAAATACGGATTCGGCAATTAACAAAATGGAAACTGACATAATACAGCAGAATAAAATCGAGAATCATTTGACTGAATATGACAGCCTCAAGCTCATTCACCAAAGGCTGTTAAGTAAACCGGCAGGGCTCCAGGCTACTACCCGCATGCAAGAAACCATTCAGCAGCAGGCAAATGCATATTCAGTGGAAATTTACAAAAAATACTCCATTCCTTTCGCCTGTATTGTATTTGCTTTATTGGGAGCTCCTCTCGGATACCGTGTAAAAAAGGGAAGTTTTGGAATTGCCGCCGGGTTATCGCTATTGTTTTATCTTGTTTATTGGATATCCCTGATTGGCGGAGAAAAGCTTGCCGATAGAGGGTTCATTACGCCATTTATGGGTATGTGGCTCGCGAATATATTGATTGGGGGCATAGGTTTGTATTTAATGTTTAAATCATCTTGATTATATTGTTTACGTCAAGCCCCGAACAATACGGTATTACCCAACCCCGTCAGGTTCGGAAGAAAGCAGCGGCAAGTAATTTCTGTATGTGATTCGGGTGTCTTGACATTTAATCTACTGTTTTTACAATTCAATCCAACTCCTTATTTCCCCTATTTCTTACACTATTTTGATTATATTACTATTATCAGAACAATACGGTAACATTAATTTAACAATTCGGTAACAATATATGGATAACTTATGGTAAAAAATAAAGATATGAAAATAAATGTTCTGGTGGTCGATGACGAAAAAGACATAGTCGATCTGATAAAGTACAATCTCGATAAAGAAAACGAGTTTGAAGTAATAACCGCATACGACGGAAAGGACGCTCTTGAAAAAGCAACAGAAAGAAAACCTGATGTTATATTGCTGGATATTATGATGCCGGAAATAAACGGTTTTGATGTATGCAAAAAACTAAAGGCAGAAAAAGAAACTTCCTCCATACCCGTGATATTTTTAACTGCAAAAGGAAATGAGATAGATGAGATCATAGGACTTGAACTGGGAGCTGATGACTACATTCAGAAACCTGTTTCACCCCGCAAAGTGATCGCAAGGATAAAATCTGTTATCAGACGTTCTTCATCCGAAAACGGGCATACGTTTAAGAAAGATGAAGTCCTGAAATTCAAAGGTCTCGAAGTAGACAGTATCACTCACAAAGTAAAGGTGAATGGAAAAGAAGTATTTCTGCCAAAGAAAGAATTCCAGCTCCTTCAATTCTTGTTGTCTCATAAAGGAAGAGTTTTTTCCAGGGAAATACTATTAAACCAGATTTGGGGTGAAAATGTATTCGTTATCGACAGGACAATCGATGTACACGTCGCTAAGATCCGTGAAAAACTCGGTGAGTATTCGGATTACATTGAGACCATCAAAGGCCTCGGATACAGGTTTAAGGACGAATAAAGATAAACATTAATCATTCCACAAACCGTGAAGAGGCTGACATTAAGATCTAAATACACAATTTTTTTTCTCCCTTTTACGGTACTCAGTTTAATAGTTTTATACACCGTTGAACTTAGCACCCCGCATATTATCTTATGTCTGCTTATCCTTTTAATCCTTTACACCATTTCGATTATTTTCCTGACATACGAAATAATCAAACCTCTGAGAGAAACGTATTCTATGTCCCGGGAAATATCCATACCCCACAAAGAATACATACACGAAGAAGATTTCTCGGTCAAGATATCCGAACTCAATAGAATTGCAGATAAGCTCAATGGAATGGTCAACCAGAAATTTCTTTCTTCGGAAATAAAAGATGTTCATTTGTCGCTCCTTTCTGTTAATGAAAGACTTATTTCAGAACTAGAGACCGCAAAAATATTTAAAGTGAATAGGAATGAATTTTTTGGTAATGTGGCTCACGAGCTCAGGACACCCATCTTCGCCATACAGCTTTCTCTTGAGACATTAATTGACGGCGCCATTAATGACAGCAATGTAAACCTGGATTTTTTACAAAGAGCTACAAAACAATCCGAAAGATTAAAAGATCTGGTAAATGATCTGATGACAATCTCTAAATATGAATCCGGTGTCAAACTCAGTAAACGGTATTTTTCTTTGTCTGAGCACGTTACGGGTATTATTAATGAGTTAAAGGGGATTGCGGATAATAAAAACATAACAATTTCATTTCAAAACAATCTCAAAAACGGCACCCAGGTATTTGGAGATTCCGAATCCATAAAGCAGGTGTTTATTAACCTCATTGAAAATTCAACAAAATATACTCCCGAAGGCGGGAATATCATAATCCACGCAAATGAATCTGAAAAAGAAGTTACAATTGTTATTGAAGACAATGGGATCGGGATACCGGAGAAGGACATCCCGCGTATTTTTGAAAGATTTTACAGAGTTGATAAAAACCGCTCCCGTGACAGAGGTGGTACAGGTCTTGGTCTATCTATCGTAAAGCATATACTCGAGGTACACGAAAGTAAATTCAAAGTTGAAAGTGAAATAGACAAAGGTACCAAATTCACTTTTACTTTGAAAAAGTAATTACAGCGTGGCTTTTGGAAGTTCTACAATGAATTTAGCTCCTTTACCCGGTTCACTTTCACACCAAACTTTACCGTTATTCATATTAATCAATTTCTTTACTATGGATAGACCCAGCCCAAAAGACTCTTCTCCACCTGTTGGTCTGGCGCTGAGCCTAGTAAATTTTCCAAATAGGTTTTTCATATCCTCCGGAGTAAATCCCGGTCCTTCATCATCTATCTCAAACCGTACAAACTCTTCAGTTTCTGAAGCCTTTATGTAAATATTTTTGGCAAATTGAGAGTATTTTATCGCGTTAGAAAGAAGATTTGAAAATATTTGTTCAACCGAATGCCTGTCCCCGTAGAAAAGAACAGGTTTATCATCGGTATATCTAATCTCAATTCTCTTGGCTTTTGCTTTATCCCTGTAAAAACCGATCTGAGATTTAATTATCTCTGTTAGATTGTTGACAGCAAAATCCATCTTTAACATACCGGTCTCAATTGCATTTATGTCCAGTAATGTCTGTAGTAGATTAATGACTCTTTGGGCAGATGTCTTTATGTCTTTTATGAAATCCTTTTTCTCTTCCTCCGGCATAGAATCATAATCACCAAGAATTATATCTGAAATGCTGTAGATACTGGAGACAGGGTCTCTCAGGTCGTGCGATACGATCCCTATGAAATTATTTTTATCCTCATTTATATCATCGAGCTTTTTTACGATCCTTGTAAGTTCCTCATTTTTTGCGCGGTTCATTTCAGCTTCTTTCTGGTGTCTTTCCGCCTCATGCTGTATCATCAGACTCCTCGTTAGCATATCCGTATGTCTGTCCATCAGCTCTTTTGAAGCTTGATTATGAAGTTTTAAGTAATCCATTGCTTTTTTGTGATCACCTATCGATTCGAAATAGGACGAGAGCAGCACATAGTATTGTCCGGACATATTCTTATCATTAATCTCCTCCGCTATTTTCAATCCCGTATTTAGATTATCAAATGCAGGTTGTAATTCGTGATTATCCAGGAGTATTTTAGAAATACTCAAATATAGCTCGGCTAAAGCAGCTTTATCCTCTATTTCTACGGCTATATCAAGTCCTCTGGATACACATCTTTTAGCTTCATTAAGATCTCCCCTCTCAAGATAAAGATCACCGAGACCTCCGTAGCTGTCAGCTTCGCTTTTTCTATTTCCCATACTTTGGGCTACTTCGATTGCTTCTGTATAATATTTCATAGCTTCTTCTGTCTTACCCAGCTTGGAGTAACATAATCC
>JAEYVS010000118.1 GCA_023429265.1 Bacteroidota bacterium
ACAGTATTATATTTTAAAACAAAACTACCATTATCATCAAAATTCGAAAAAAACTATTCAATAATCACGAAGTGATTCAAAAAAACGCCATATGGAAATCGGTGTATAAAAATTACACGATTTGAGCGTGGTCCGCTAAAATCGGAGATGGAGTATACTGCCTTCCCCGCTTTAGCGGTGGTTTTCGCAAGATTTATTCCTGCGGTGAGGATTTAAATGTGGATTTAAGAGAGGATAACTATAAAAAAATTGAAAAATATCTTGTAGAAGCAAACTTCTGTTTAAACAAACTCAATTATCGTATAGAAAACAAATTTCGTTTAAATATCTGTAAATTCAAATACGGAGTCTATGTATTGGATATCTCAGACCATGAAAACCCTGTCGAGCTTGCGTGGTATGACACCCGCCCTGAAAATAATAACGGTGATTTTGCGGGATGCTGGGGAGTATATATGTTCCCATCTGGCAAGATCATAGCATCAGATATGAATAAAGGCTTATTTATACTCGGCTTCGGAAATTCGGTAGGGATTACTAATTTAAGTAATACAGCAGAAAACTTTGCTCTTAAACAAAACTATCCTAACCCATTTAATCCGGCAACGGAGATATCATTTTCCATCCCTAAAAACTCTGATGTGAGCTTAAAAGTGTTTGACCTCGGAGGAAGAGAAATAGCAAATCTTATCAACGAAAATATGAATATGGGAAGTTACAATGTGACCTTTAATGCAGCGAAATACAATTTATCGAGCGGGGTTTACTTTTACACATTGACCGCCGGGGAATTTAAAGAAACAAAGAGAATGATACTGATAAAATAATCTTTTTATAGTAATCCCCCGGTGGTAGTCGGGGGATTTAATTTACTACTGAATTGTAAATGTTCTTACTTCCGAAGATGATTCGGATCTGTTTAATGGCATAGGATTTTGAACATAACTATTGACTCCGTCAATCTCTCCAATCTTTAGAACCTGCCATGAATAAGAGCTTCCGGAATTCATATTTATTCCAAGTTTAGAAAAATCATTAAGAGTAAATTCAGTACTATTTGAAATTAAAGTATATTCGTATTCCAGGCTAAAAACCCTGATAATGTAAAAACCAGATCCTGATACTTCATTAAACTTAAAGGTTGTAGTAGCATTAACTGTAGCACCATTTACAGGCTCAACAATAAGTGGTGGAAATGGCATCTCCAATATAGCCCCTGATGAACCAGCCTGTAAGGTGGTCCATTTTTTAGAATAATTTCCACCAATTTGATTATATAATCTGATTTTAAAATTCCCCGGTAAATTGCCTGGAACGACATAATCAAATGAATTATTATTTGCTATAGGACTAAATGAGATTGCTGTAGCATAGTTGGGAGTGTCATATTCACTGAAATTAAAAGTCATCAAGCCTACATCTGCATTTTGGGAGGTATTTGTATAAACTCCGGATATACTACTTTCTGTAGGGTTAAAAGAAATCTCAGTTGAATCAAAATTGATAGTTACATCACCACCGGTCATTAATGTTGCCGGCTTTTTACCATAGTTTTCATATGAAGTCACATAACCATTTTGATCAAATTTATATCCAATTAAATGCAATGTCCCTGTAACATTGGAGTAATTCCTTAGTCTGATATATTCATCTACACCAGTGTTTCCATAGGCGTTCAAGTATTCATCATCCGTAAATATGAATTTAGCTTTTACGCCAGGTTGTAAGGAATTGCCCGAGACAGTAACTTTCAATTTGCATTGATTTGTAAATGAAGAATAAGGTGTTAATCTTTGAAAATATTTAAATGTTGAACCGGTAAGATTAGTGAGAGAGTATGAACTTTTAGTGATAGAATCCATAATATAGACATTATATGGAATAGTAACGTTTGTAAATGTGAAGTTTCCCTGCGCATCTGTATATGTTGTCGCAGAATCAGTTGAAACTTTTACCCCTGCTCTAACTTCACCCCAAAAATTCGCAATATTCCCTGAAACTGAAGGAATTACATTACCTTGTTCAGGCTGGATGGGATTACTCTCATTACATCCGGAAAATTGGAAAACAATGATAGATATGCACAGAATGGATATCCCTTGCAAAGTGTACTTTCTCAATATGACCTCCTTTTGATTAGCGTAAATGCACTAAAAGAGGTAAAGTTTATCCCTGTGTGTAATTTTTGATTTGAACTATTTGATACTGCGGTAGAAAGATATTTCTCTTATGCGGTTGTTTTGATTTTAGGTTGAATAAAAATATAAAAACTCCCTGCTTATGTCAAGGAGTTTTTATATTTTTCTAAAAATTTTTTATTCAAGATTCCCCACCATTTTAGAGGGATCGACTTTTTCAGTGAACTCTTCATCAGAGAGCAAACCGAGTTCTATCGCGGCTTCTCTTAGAGTTTTATTTTCTTTGTGCGCTTTTTTGGCGATCTTTGCGGCGTTTTCATATCCAATATGCGGATTCAAAGCAGTTACAAGCATCAATGAATTTTCGACGTGCATATTTATTCTGTCATAGTTCGGTTCGATGCCTTTCGCGCAGTTATCGTTAAATGATTTGGATGCGTCACCGAGCAGTCTCGCGGAATTCAACAGATTGTATATCATCATCGGCTTGAATACATTCAGTTCAAAGTGACCCGTCATTCCGCCTACCGAGATGGCGGTGTCATTTCCAATGACCTGCGCGCAAACCATTGTCAAAGCTTCGCATTGAGTGGGATTTACCTTCCCCGGCATAATTGAAGACCCGGGCTCATTCTCAGGAATTAGTATTTCACCTATTCCGCTTCTAGGACCAGAGGCAAGCATCCTGATGTCGTTTGCAATTTTCATCAGACTCACAGCCAATGTCTTTAATGCTCCAGAAGTCTCTACCATAGCGTCATTCGCGGCAAGCGCTTCGAATTTATTCGGGGCAGTTTTGAATTCAAAACCGCTTAATTCAGAAATAAACTGAGCTACCATTTCAGCATATCCTTTGGGGACGTTCAAGCCTGTTCCCACGGCAGAACCTCCAAGCGCAAGTTCCGACAAGTGATCAAGCGTATTCCTCAAAGCCTTTAAGCCGTTATCCATCTGTGCCACATATCCTGAAAATTCCTGTCCTAAAGTAAGGGGAGTAGCATCCATAAAGTGTGTACGCCCGATCTTTACCACATCCATAAATTTCTTGGATTTTTCATCGAGAGTATTCCTGAGTTTTTCAATACGAGGTATAGTAACCTCCTTGATCATTTTCATCGCGGCTATATTCATTGCAGTAGGAAAGGTATCATTTGAGGATTGTGACTTATTAACATCATCATTCGGATGAAGAAATTTATTTGCATCGTCTAATTTTCCTCCATTCAATACGTGACCTCTGTTTGCTATGACTTCGTTAACATTCATATTAGACTGCGTACCTGAACCAGTCTGCCATACTACCAGCGGGAACTGATCATCGAGCTTTCCTTCGAGAATTTCGTC
Source organism: Bacteroidota bacterium (assembly GCA_023429265.1). Taxonomy (GTDB): domain Bacteria; phylum Bacteroidota; class Ignavibacteria; order Tepidaquicellales; family Tepidaquicellaceae; genus JAEYVS01. The sequence goes on from JAEYVS010000118.1 coordinate 3,483, forward strand.
ACAAACCTTCGCGATAAGCTCCATTTTATCTTTTGGAAGTATCTCGCTCTCATAATTAGCCATTGCTGCAGCTTTCTTTAAATATGCAAATGCATGAATCACCTCTTTGGGCATCTTGCCTGTACCTATTTTAAAGTTTTCCCTGGATCTTTGAGTCTGCGCTCCCCAATATTTATCGGCAGGCACTCTGACCTCCCCCATTGTATCGTGTTCTATTCTGAATGACATTTGAATAAATTTAATTTGCTAAAAAAACGCTAAGAAAATCAAAATTAAAATTCCCGCGGTTGCCAGTATCGCGTGAGCATATGCAAGCCACACAGGTATTGGTTTTTCCAGTATGTCTTTTACGAACATCACAGAGCCAAACCCGGCAGCAATAAAAAAAATGGCAAATGGTAAAGCCGGAGCGGTGTCTTCCGTAAACGAAATGTAAACTATGAGCAGCACAAACCCCAGACCTGCCAAAATGCCGTGAGCAAAAGCAAATGGTTTATATGTTTGCTCTCCTTTTGTCACTTTATCGAATAATCTGCTACCGAAAAATGCCGCAACTACGAATATGATGCTTATGACAATTAACATTTCTTACTTCTTATGTTCTGCTGTGATCACTGAATATATTCCGCCTCTAACCGTAAACTCACCCTTAACCTCCATCCACCTGGGATCCGTGACACTCACCAGGTCATCGAGAATCCTGTTTATGACATTCTCATAGAATATCCCTTCATTTCTGAATGACTGCAGATAAAATTTTAATGATTTCAACTCAACACATTTTTTATCCGCGATATAACTGATCGCAATTTTACCAAAATCGGGCTGTCCGGTCTTTGGGCAAACAGATGTAAATTCATTCGCATAATGAGTAATTACATAATCCCTGTCCGGAAATGAATTATTGAATACTTCGAGAAGCTTTACTTTTTTAGGGTCCTGCTTTTTTGCGTCAAATTTTTTCATTAATATGTAAAATCCTTTCCAATTTCTTTGAAACTATCTGCCTGAAGGTCTTTTTCAGAAACATTTGGCGAATCTACCTGCCAGTTTATACCCAGGTCAGGGTCGTTATATATGATACTTCTTTCACTTTCCTTATTATACAGAGCGGTGCATTTATATAAAAAAATTGCTTCATCTGACAACACAGAAAACCCGTGAGCAAAGCCCGGTGGTATCCATAATTGATGATGATTGTCTTCCGTTAATTCAGCTTCTACGTATTTTCCAAAAGTCGGCGATCCCCATCTCACATCCACGGCAACATCGAGAACTCTTCCTTCTACCACCTGACAGAGCTTTCCCTGCGCAAAAGCACCTGTTTGATAATGTAGTCCTCTTATTGTACCTTTTTTTGATTTTGAGACATTATCCTGAACAAAATCCAATTCCAATCCGGCTTCACGATATCTTTCGGCATTGAAAGACTCAAAGAAAAAACCTCTATCATCAGGAAATACACGTGGTTCAATTAAAAGCACTCCTTCAAGAGCTGTCTTAATAACATTCACTATTAATGCTCAGCCTCCGTTAGAAATTTTATTAAATAATCCCTGTACAGTGAGTTAGGCATTTCAGCCACCATTCTATCAAGCTCTTCAAATGAAATATATCCTCTCGCATAAGCTATCTCTTCTACGCAGGCAACCTTAAGCCCCTGCCTGTCTTCGATGACCCCAAAGAAATTAGAAGCCTGTAACAATGCTTCCGGAGTTCCGGTATCCAGCCACGCCACACCCCGCCCGATCTTCTCCACGCTAAGCTGACCGCACTTCATATATTCTTTATTTACATCAGTAATTTCAAGCTCACCTCTTGCGGAAGGTGCCATATTTTTGGATATATCCACCACATCATTATTGTAGATGTATAGTCCGGGCACGGCAAAATTAGATTTCGGTTCTTTGGGCTTTTCTTCAATAGAAATCGCTTTTCCTTCCTTGTCAAATTCAACTATCCCATACCGTTCAGGATCATTTACCCTATATCCGAAAATAGTAGCGCCGGTATTATTCTTAAGTCCATTATAAAAGAAAGACAGGTTACCGTAAAAAATATTATCGCCCAGGATAAGACTCACACTATCATCTCCTATAAACTTCTCACCAATGATGAATGCTTCAGCAATTCCATTTGGAGCATCCTGTAGAGCGTATTCGATATTTAAACCCAGGTGAGAGCCATTATCAAAGAGCTTTTTGTATAATGGGATTGTTTCTTCATTAGAGATGATCAATATGTCCCGAATCTGCCCCAACATTAATATTGAAAGAGGGTAATATATCAGTGGCTTATCGTAAATCAATGTTAACTGCTTACTGTAAACTTTTGATACGGGGTACATCCTGCTTCCTGCCCCTCCCGCTAAAATAATTCCCTTCATATATAAAAAATCCTGTATTTTACTTTTGAAATTTTAAGTAGAGATGCTTATCTTTTAGAAATTAAACCCGTGAATCATGAAAACTACAAAATTGATTTTACCTTTCCTCTCTCTTCTTTTAGTAGTAATTATGTTCTCAAACTCGTTTGCCGATGATTCGCCTGCGAAGCTGAAAACATATGCTAAACATGATATCGAAAAAATAGCGGAAAAATACGTAAATAATAATTTAAAAATAAATGACCCTGCTATTGTTGACGTTGATAATGACGGAAAATTCGATATCCTGAACTTCACAGAGGAAGGCAATGTAGAATTCTACAGAAACACAGGGACTCACGAAGAGCCTGTTTTCGTTCTGGAGAACGCAAAATATGGAGAAGTTGGGGCTTACAACTCATTCTTCGATGGGATGCCGGTACCGGTATTCTTTGCTGATGCCGACGGCGACAATGACCTCGATCTCTTTGCAATTATGGATAAAGAGTTCGATAAGAAAACAAATACAACAAACTACGATGTACAGGAATTAGAGAATACCATGGCACTAGACCATTACACTCTTATTACAATCATTCTAATCCTGGCAATCGTGGTCCTTCTGATAATTATTATCAGATAAGTTTTACAACTATTGAGAAGCGGTTATGACAACCGCTTCTCAATAGAATTTTATAGCTTTTTATCTCCCTCTTACTTAGGTATCTTTTTTAAAATCTCAACACTGACCCGTGAAAAAAATTTACCTCATTCTTTTATTTGCATTCTTTCATAATTATGCACTGGCTGATGATATAACCAACTATTACGGTGTATCTCTTAGTCCTCAATATCTCGCATCAGGAACTGATTACCAAACCCCATACTACATAATCTCATCAGGACCCGGTACACCATCACCCATTGTAGTGATAGACGGAGGGATGCACGGTGATGAAGTAGCGGGAATATATGCCTGTGATGATCTTCTGGAAAACATAAAGATCACTAAAGGTACACTTATTATTGTACCACGACTTAATAAACCAGCCTCTGACAAAACCTATAGAACAAGGCAGGCAAAATTCGTGACAAAATATGATATGAACAGAAATTTCCCGGGAAATGCTGACAGGGATATGAATCAGTACGAGGCAATAGTAGCGTATGAATTTACAGAGCTTATAAAAGAGTATAATCCAGATCTTGTATTAAATCTGCACGAGGATAAGGATTTTAATGACTACAGAATAAACCGATATGATTGCGAAGATCATTATTTAGGACAGGTCCTTATAACCTGCAGAGGCCGATGCGAGAATTTTGATTTTGACGCTTTAATCACTGACACGATGCTGCTGAAAGCGCAGCGGTTGATAAACAAAGGGCTTTCTGAAGACCATAAATTCACTATAATAAATCTGCCTTCAGCCCCGGAAAAAGGATACTCCCAGGATTACTTCTACGAAGTGCTAGGAATAGACTCATACACTCTTGAAACATACCGCAACGGGTCTTTCGGCTCAGGAGCTCCCGTATTTGAATACGGGTACGAACTTGAGAACCGTGTGAAGCTCCAGATAATTACCTGCCTGAGCTTTATGACAACTTACGGAATCGAATACGAATATGCAGATATGGAAAACCTTAATACTCTGACAAAACCTGTAAGATATTAGTATATAATTCCTTCAGTCACGCCTTCAATTTCAAGAAGGCGTTTTTTTCTCCAGAGACCACCTCCGTACCCGCCCAGAGTACCATCGTTTTTTATAACCCTGTGACAGGGAATGATGATTGCAAGCCTGTTCATTCCGTTAGCTGTGCCGACCGGACGGGACCCTTTGGGTGTTCCCACTTTCCGCGCTAATTCGACATAAGATACTGTTGTTCCATAAGGTATTTTCATCAATCCCTGCCATACCTTTCTCTGGAAATCAGTTCCCGGATACTCTATCGGTGTCTTAAACTCTCTTAACTCTCCTTTAAAATAACTGTCGAGCTCCTTTTCTATCTGATCTATGAATTTATTCCTTCCGGGTACCATTGGGCTTTTAAAATACTTGTTCAGCACTTTTAGCTGGTATTCCAGCATTCTTCTGTCGCTGAACTCAAGAAGGCAGAGTCCTTTATCATTTGCTGCAAGGAGCAGGTGTCCCATAGGACTTTCGTAAAGCGAAGTAACGATACAATCTTTTGTCTCAGCCTTCCCTGGAGTAAATCCGAGTGTCTTGCCAAATGCATCCCTGAACCCACTATGGGACTCATAGCCGTTTCCGAAGACCGCGTCATCAATACCGCTTCCTTCCCTTATCTTTGAGAAAGCTTTACCAAGCCTCCTCCCTCTGCAATATGCCTGGAATGTCATTCCATAATTCTTTTGGAAATAACGCCTTGCCTTTGAAGGTTCTATTCCCATTTGTTTTATCTGGTAGTCACGGAGCTTTACTTCAGGGTTTTTATCCACGTAATCCAGGAGTTTCTCCACCCAATCAGGGGTGTCATTTCCTATATCCATAGGCTTGCATCTTTTACAGGGTCTGTACCCGGCAAATAATGCCTCCCTGGCTGTTGAAAAGAATTTTAAGTTTTCTTCAAGGGGCTTGCGGGCGGGACAGGAAGGGCGGCAAAATATGTTAGTCGTGTTTACGCCTGCGAAAAATATTCCGTCATAAGTCCGGTCTCTACTGGAGAAAGCCTTAAGCATCTCCTTTTTAGAGGGCAGCGCTTTTTGCTTCGTTTTTTCTTCTAATTCTAATGTATTCATAATTTTTTAATACAATTTACCGTAAACTCAGCATCACTTCCACCGAAATTTTAACATCATATTTTAATACAGTCCAAGGCAAACCTTAGCTCTTATGATTCTCTTGACGGATTCATCAACCCTCGATTTTATGGCAGGGTCGTTCATCCCGTTTAAAATGTCCGAATGCAATCCACGCTCATCAGGCTCCATTAATATCAGGTCGCATCCGGCGAGGAAAGCCTTGTATGATGCGTTGTTTATCTTCGTTACAGCGCCCATATTCATTCCATCGGTAATAATTAAGCCTTTAAACCCCAGCTCTTCTCTTAATAAGCCTTCCAGTATATCTGAAGAAAGAGTCGCAGGGAGTCCATTAGTATTATAGTTTGAATTATTCTTTATTGCGATATGACCCGACATAACTGAAATTACACCTCCGTCGATAGCTTCCTTAAAGATGGATAATTCATCGAGTTCACCATTTATGTAAACAACTTTATTATGGCTGTCTCCGCTTACATTCCCGTGACCCGGGAAGTGCTTTGCAGTAGCGATAACCCCATTGTCCTGTGTAGCTTTAATGAATTCGACCGCTAAAGTACCGATGTTCATTTCATTCCCGCCAAAAGACCTGCTGTTAATTATCTCCTTATTGTATCCGTAATCGCACACTGGCGCGTAGTTCTGAGTTATACCCATTCCGTTAAGCAGCGACGCGATTTCTGAAGCCATAATCCGCGCGTCCTCAGTAGTAGTTATGGTATTTGTTTTGGGAAATTCCTGAATCCCCGAGATCTTCCTGTTTATCAAACTTGGCTCCCCATCCGTGGATATTAAAAGCGGGGGATGAAAATTACTAATAGCTACGGTCTGGAAATCAGATGACATCGAAGTAAATTCATCCTTGGATCCGCCCAGGTATATCACACCTCCAATGATGCCATCGGCAATGAGACTATTCACTTCCCCGGTGGATTTACCATTGGAGCCTGCAGAAGAAATAATCAATTGAGCAACCTTTTGCCCGTCTGAAAGATTACTGATAATGTCATTTACTTTTTTATCCAGTTCAGCATTCTCAGTGTAATAATCCTTCAAAGAAAACGCTCCGGGCTTCTGAAACACCCTATCACTATCCGCGGCGGATTCTCCCGCATCCTTACAAGAGAAAAGCACCAGTAAAACCGAGACAATTGTATTTATTGCTATTAAATGCATGATCCTATCTTTATTATTTGACAATGTACTCATCTAATTCATAATAGCCTAATTCCGTTGTTGGAGGATTAGTCCTGTTAAATGCCCACTTCACTATCCCGACACCTTTTTTGATCCACATCTCACCCCAGAAGGTAATGGAGGATGAAAATTCAATGTGAAGGCAGTCATTGTATGTCTTTCCATTTATAGTCAAAACCTCATTAATTCCTCGAATATTACAAATCCACTCTCCGGATGTCCACTGGTAGCCGTCTTTTACCTTATCTGCCGGTGGAATAAACTCGAAATCTTGAGCTTCTGGATAGTCCAGTATATATGAACCGTTATCACTCATCACAACAATAGCCGCGTTATCGAAAAATCCCAGACACGGAAATTGATCAAATTCTGCCGTCTTTCTGCCGCTCATATTTTTTATGGCAAATGATGAATTCTTAGGATTCAGCTCCGGATCATACTTGTAGCTCCATCTATTACCTTTGTCAAATGGGATGTACACACTTTCAGGATTATTAGTATTTGACGAATTACATGAACAGACAGCAATAACTACAATTATTAATATAATTATCCTCATTTGTACGATAAACTTATCTCACCTGAGTAGTAGGTGCTCCTTGACCCGTCGCCGTGCTCTACTATCAATCCCCCATCCACCCCAATATCTCTAACAATTGCCGGAATCTCCTCATCATCGACGAATTTTCTGATCTTAATTTCTTTATTAATATAACTAAAATTATCTTTCCATAATTTCAACAGCTGTTCTTTATTATTCACCAAATCCAGGTTTTCATAAAATGCATTTATTATACTGCAAAGAAGGTCTTCTCTTTCAATTTTCTTATCTGATTCGATGAACATCGATGTCGCTTTCTGCGCAATATCCTCAGGGAAACTCTCCTGGTTTACATTTATACCTGCCCCTATGATGAATTTCTTCTCAGGTTTGTTTATCTCCTTTACTTCAATCAATATGCCAGAGATTTTCCGGGAATTCACCAGTATATCATTTGGCCACTTTAGTGAAACATCAGTATCATCCGGAAAGGATTCCTTAAGGGTTTTGTAAAGAATGTATGTTTTATAAAAATTCACCAGTACTATTTCGTCCATCGGGACCCTCAAGCATTTCACAAGAGTAAATGTAAGATCGGATCCTTTTTCCGCCTGCCATACCCTGTTAAATCTTCCCCTCCCCTTAGTCTGGTGACCACAGACTATGAGCGTATTATCCGGGGATGAACTGGCTTTAGCATACTCATTGGTTGAATCCAGGGTATCGTGATATTCGACGGCAACCCCGGTTCCGGTGGATAATTTACTTTTAATTTTCTCGAGATTCAAAAATGATATAAATAAAAAAGTTAAGCTCTATTCAAAAATAAGGCTTAACTTTTAAAATTTAAACTGCTAACGTATATCTCCGTTAATTATCGGGATTTGCGGGTTTACTTTTCGTCTTGGCATCGGCATTTTTGTTTGGGTTGATCTTATCATCTGCCTTTGCTCCCTGGTCGTCACTTTTTGTTTTTGTCTTATCATTTTTCCTTCGCTTGGTTTCCTGGTCCATTTCCTTGATCTTTTGCTGTATTTCCGGAGATGAATCATACATCAATGCAAGATAAGCATCAATTCTTCCATACCCATAGTATCTGTCCCACCCTTTTACGTCTTCACCACTATCACCAACACGGTCCCTGGCAGTAGATTTAATGATCCTGTCAAGATCCTTGATGGTCCTGTTTGTATTTTGAGCAAGTAATAATGAAGCAAGTCCGCTTACGATTGCTGTTGACTGTGAGGTACCGCTCCAGTAAACTGAATAGTCACTCAGGCTCTCATAATCCAGCCCGTAAATCTTGTTTCCGGGAGCTACTACTGCTATGTGATCACCGTAACAGCTGCCACCACCCCACGAAAAACTTAAACATCTATTGTCATCGGTATCGGTCGCACCAACCGCGAAAACACCTTTAAAGCTTGCCGGGTAATAATCCCTGTCATCACCCTTATTCATCATTGCAGCTACTATGAACTTACCCTGTTTGAGAGCATAGTTTACTGCTGTCTGGAGGGTTTCGGAATAATCATCTCCACCTTCACTCATATTTATTACGTCAGCTCCGTTATCCACCGCATACTTAATGGATTCGGACCACCAATAATATTCGCCATAATTATCGTCTCTTAGATTCTTGAGATTCATCAGTCTGCATGCCTGGTCTACACCGGCAAATCCAATATTATTATTGGTCGAAGCGCCAATGACACTTGCGATGTTTGTGCCGTGCCCAAATCCATCATTAGGCCTATTGTCATCATAAGCAAAATCCCAGCCTTTATAATCATCTACATATCCATTTCTATCGTCATCTATGCCGTTATTTGGAATTTCATCAGTATTGTACCATATTCTATCTCTCAGGTCAGGATGATCGTCCCTTATGCCGGAATCAAGTATGGCAACTATTATGTCCTTACTCCCTTTTTCGATTTCCCAGGCGCGAAGCATATTTATGTCAGCCCCTACTCTGGATGCGCCGCGTCTTCCGCTTGGAGTTATTGAGCCGTCATTGCTTAGATACCACTGCCGGTAAAACATTTCATCACTTGGGACATTAAACAAGGAATTGAGTTCAATATAATCATTACCCTTTTTGCCGGCTGCTCTGCCAATGTAGTTTAATTCGGAATAGGTTGTATTTTCATCATCACTGTAAGATTTCACTATTGACTTAACGTCAAATATATTATTGTCATCAAGCGTAAAGAGATATATCCTGGACATTTCAAGTTCATCGTATACTGCTTTATCACCGTTATTCAGTTCAAAAACCTTCTTTATGCTTTTGATCCTGTACTTGTTATTTTTTTCATCAATGGACTTAATCCCCGTGTGAGTGGATATCCTGCCTGTTGCTTCGGATACACCAAGCTCTGTCTTCATCTTTACAAAGAAGCTTTTAGATGAATAATTTTCTATTACCTCCGAATGGGAAGGAGTGCTTGTAAACAAAAAAGCTGATATTAATAAGAAAGGTGTAAGAAGTTTATGCATAACGCAAATTTTTTAATTAAAATAGTAGCTCAGACCTAATCCAAGTTTTAATCCATCAATGAATACTTTAGAATCATAATCCTGCTGAATATCATATCTTGAACCGTTTATTGTGACCTGGTCTGATGGAAAAGAGCTTTTTACTTTGTACTCACCTTCACGAAATGTGATCTCAAATACCGCTGAGAGATTACGGTTAATATTGTACTCTCCACCGGTGGCTATATGAAAATTTAACGCTTGATCTTTCGATTTAGTTTCAGTTTTCATGTTAAAAATTTGTCTTTCTCTATCACCAAAATACACTCCCATTCCACCACCTAAGTACAATCCAAAGGAATCAGAAAATCTCGGTATCTTGTAATAAACCGAAAGTTCAAGCGGAACTACCCATACTATCTCAGTAACACGTAAATTTACTGAAGCCGGTCCGTTAAACACCCTCTCTGTATGAGATTCATCCTCTATTTTGAGGTATTCCGCGGATACACCAACCATTATGTCATCTCCAAACATCTTTTTTTTAATGGAAATGCCGTAACTCAAACCCCCGTGAAGATCTGTTATCTGATTTTTTTCTATGATGTCCGTTGAGTTAGGATTCTGCTGTATCGATGCAGAAGATACATAGTTGACAAATGGAGTAATGGAAAAGCTCCTAAATTCAAACCTTTTGCTCATTCCCTGAGAATAGATGTTTGAAGTCATTACCAACGTGAAAAATAGGATAAATATCTTCATGATTTTACGCTTCAATTGCCTTTCCCTTTCACTCCTTCTCTCATTTGAAATATAGCATTTTTATATAACTTTATAAAATACCTTATAGTATCCCATAAAAAAACCCGCTTTCCAGACTAAAAGAAGCGGGTTTTAAAAGTTTATAGATTACTGCTTAGATGAATAAATCCCTATTATCCTCGATCTCAGCTCTTTCTTTAAGATCCTGCAGCCATTTTTGTACAACCTGCTGCTGCTTTTGCTGATATAATTGTGTCCTGATAGAAGGAGCCTGCGCCATATAGTCTTGCTGATTGAATGGGGTTATCTGTGTTAACTTCACAAAGAAATAACCTTTGAGCCCCTTTACAGGTCCGGACACCTGCCCCGGTGTCATATTAAATACAGTATTCATTAAATTATAATCCATTCCAATGTCAGGTGAAGGAGCGGCGAAAGTCATACTGTCTATGTTACCAAAGGATACTTCATTATTGCCCTCTGCGAATGTCTGGAAATTACCAACCTGCACCTGAGGTGCAATCGCGTCAGCCTTTGTCTTTAAGAAATTAAATTTCTTTTCGGTAATGACTCTCGGCTTGATCAATGTTTCCTTTATCTCGTCGAAATTCTTATATCCTTCCGGAATCTTTTCGGTTATCTGCAATACCGCAAATCCACCCTGTACTTTAGCAGGTGTAGGCATACTTCCCGGTTCATTGTCAAATCCAAACTTTATGAGTGATTGATTTCCCGGTGCAAATGGGATCTGCCCGTTTTTAAAAACATCTCCTGTGTTCTGTTTGGTAAGTTTATAGTCATACGCAACGGTATCCATTGTTTTGCCGTCTTCATTGATCTGCTTATAAATTTCTTCAGCCTTAACCCTTATTAATTCTTTCGTAGTGATCCCCGGAACAATTGTTTCTTTGATCTCTGCAAACTTAAACTCTTTATTTGATTTCCCGTTTATCTTTATTATATGGTAACCAAATTGTGATTTGATCGGCCCGATAATGTCACCAACATTTCCGCCAAAAGCGGCATCTTCAAATTCCTTTACCATCGCACCTTTCGTAAACCATCCAAGGCTTCCCCGGTTGGTCTTTGCTGATGGGTCTTCCGAAAGCTGAAATGCAAGCTCGCCAAAATCACTACCGCCTTTAGCATTATTGAATATTTCTTCTGCTTTAGTTTTTGCAGCTGCCGTATCACCAGTAATGTTTATTAAGATGTGTGATGCTTTCACAAATGTTTCATCCCCATCTCTTGAATCTAACAGCTTTACGATCTTTGCTCCGTCCTCATCCATTATCACATCTGATACCTGTCCATTCTCAGCCGTCATTAAGAAGTCCATTGTTCCGCTTTTGATTGCGTTAGGCTTTTGAAATTCACCAACATATGGGGTTTCGGAATTGGTATTTACAAACTGTATCAAGGATGAATCAGCGTTAGTTGCAGAATCATATGGCTGAAGGGTCTTAAACTCCTCAATATATGCCTTTATTGTATTTACCGTATTCGTTGTATCTTCAGCAGAGGCTACCTCAGGAACAATAATATAATCAAATCTTACGGATTCCTGCTGATAATAATCGGACTTATGAGCTTCATAATACTGACGCATTTCATCATCCGTCACATTGTTGAGTGCAGGGTCTGTTACATTACTGAGTGGTAAAAGCAGATACTCAAAACTTGCCTTAATATTCTGGTCCTTATATGACTGAAGCACTTCTTGTTCTGAAACAAGGATTGAGCTTGTAATAACATTTTGCAGCTTCTGAAGTAATAAAGTCCTTCTTAGACCCTGTTCTACCTGAGCCCAGAATTCTACAACCTGGGGTTCTTTCGATTGCAGAGCGTTTTGATATACTTCATAATTAAATACACCAAGCGAATCCATAAAATACTGTCTTATATTTTGCGGCAGTGTTTCAGGTCTCTTGTAAATCCAGTCAAGCACTTCCTGGTCATTTACTTCAATACCCATTTTATCCATTTCCTGGTCGAGAAGAATATTCTGTACCATTTCATCCCATACACTCTGCCTAATTTGTGTCATTTGTGCATCATCTATTTCAGCAGTAGGATTATTCTGCCTCATCTGCTCTACTCTCTGCTGAACGGTCATTTCAAATTCCTGGGCATTTATCTCTTCACCATTTACTTTGGCAAAAACATAACCTCCCTGGTTCATCCCCATATATTCCATTCCCCACTCGAATACTATCGTTGCGAGAAAAGCTATAATCAAAATTATAATAATAAGAGGCATCCTGTCGCGCATCTTATTCATAATTCCTGTACTGTGCTTATATTTATTTCTGGTGGTCGCCATTAATTAATTATACTCCTGTATGATAATTTAATTCTCTGTTTTTATTTTAAATGGATATACCATATTACCCCTATGGCAAACATCAAACCTAAAGCATTTTATCACTAAAATCAATGAAATTAGGTTTGTAATACACTTTCTACATAACTATAAGGATCATTTTTCCTGTCATATATATCAGGCAAATTTTCCGTTAGATGTTTCGTGTGTTCTTCATCCCAAAATTCAGTCCTGAGCCTATGATTTATAAGCTCATTTATCTTTTTAACCAGGTTTTTCGTTCGCTTTTTCCTTAAAAAGCCCGTTTCCTGCAAATGTTTTGTATGCCTGTCTATTTCATCAAAAAGCTCAATAATTCCTTCATTTTTGATACTTATCGTATTTAAAACCTTGATTTCCCAGTTATCCTCAGTGGGTGGTTTGAGATGGATGATGTTCCTGATCGTCGTTGCCACACCTTTTGCTCCTTCGCGGTCGGATTTATTGACAACAAAAATATCGGCTATTTCCATCAGCCCGGCTTTCATAGCCTGAATAGCATCACCGCTCTCGGGTACGAGCACAACTATTGTAGTGTCGCAGGTAGTAGCTATATCGAGCTCACTCTGACCTACTCCCACAGTTTCTACTATGATATAGTCCTTGCCTGATGCGTCGAGAACATCGCAGGCTTCTACCACAGCTTTGCTCAGACCTCCCAGACTGCCTCTTGTAGCCATCGACCTGATGAATACATCCGGTACCAATCCTATTTCCTGCATTCGTATCCTGTCACCCAATAAAGCTCCCCCTGTGAAGGGACTTGTAGGATCCACAGCTATGATGCCAACCTTATAACCATTTTCGACTAATAATTTCGCGAGACAGTTTGTTAAAGATGATTTACCTGCACCTGGTGGACCCGTAATTCCAATGCGATGAGCCCTTCCGGTATATTTAAATATATTCTTTAGTAAGTTTCCATATCCTTGCGCTTCATCCTCCACAACAGATATGGCGCGGGATATTGTACGTTTATCGCCGCTCGTTAGGTTATTTATGAATTCATCGTTTATTTCAGTAGTATATACCATTAATTCTTTTTACTGTTAACTTTTTCCCAGTTCCAGGCAGAAAGGAGCATTTCATCAAGTCCTCTTTCGGTTTTCCACCCGAGCACTTCGTTTGCTTTTTTTGTGTCGGAATAAATACTTGTAATGTCTCCGTCTCTCCGGGGACCTATTCTGTAGTTCAACTTTTCACCAGTAACATTTTCGAAAGCATTTACAATCTCTAATACTGAATATCCTCTTCCAGTTCCGAGATTAAAAACTTCAAACTTTGCTTCATTCTTTTTATCATTTAATCTCTGCAAAGCTATCACGTGAGCTTTCGCAAGGTCAACTACGTGTATGTAATCACGGATATTAGTACCATCAGGAGTATCGTAATCATTTCCATTTACTGTAAGGACTTCACGCTTTCCAATAGCGGTTTGTGTGATGTAAGGAATGAGATTATCGGGAACACCTGAGGGGAGTTCACCTATAAAAGCAGACTCGTGGGCTCCAATGGGATTAAAATAACGGAGTGTAATGACATTTAGTTCTGAAGTATCTGAAGCATCTTTTAAAAGTTTTTCGCTCACCTGCTTTGTATATCCATACGGTGAGTAAGCCGGTTTGATTTCCGAGTCCTCCGTCACCGGAAGGTCCTTAGTTTCACCATACACAGTGCAGGATGATGAAAACACAAAATCCTCGATTCCGTTTTCTATCGCAAGCTTAATCAGATTAATATTCCCGGCAATATTATTAAAATAATACTTCACGGGATTTTGCACAGACTCACCTACGGCTTTTAAAGCTGCGAAATGAATAATAGATTTAATGTCCTTATTATTCAAAAAAAATCCGCTCAGCGCTCCAATATCAGTTATGTCAATCTTTTCAAAATGTGGACGTATACCTGTAATCTTTTCGATGCCATCGAGGACCTCAATATTGGAATTGGATAGGTTATCGATGATAACGACTTCATATCCTGCCTTCTGCAGCTCCACTACGGTATGGGAGCCGATATATCCCGTTCCACCTGTGACTAATACTTTCATTTCTCCAGGCTCCTGTATCCTATGTCTTTTCTATGGTATTTATTGTCGAATTTGATTATGTCAGCATTTCTGTATGCCTTATCAATAGCATCTTTAAGTGTTTCACCTCTCGCAACCACATTGAGTACCCTGCCGCCATTCGATAAAACCTCACCGGAACCAATTCCATTCTTTGTACCTGCGTGAAAAACAAGACAATCCTTATCAACATCGTTCAATCCTGAAATTACTTTGCCTTTTTCAAATTCATCAGGATACCCTTCTGATGCCAGCACAATGCAAACACAATACCCTTCTTCGCTTTGTAATTTATACTTCCCCATCCTACCCTCTGAAGATGCGATAAGCATCTCGAGAAAATCTGATTTAATCATTGGAAGCACTGCCTGTGTCTCGGGGTCGCCAAAACGGCAATTAAACTCGATAACATTGGGTTTTTTTGTATCATCAATTATAAGACCGGCATACAAACACCCCTTAAATTTACTCCCGTCTTCACTTAAAGCAAATAAGGTTTTATCTATTATGACTTCTTTTATTTCAGAGAGCAGCTCTTCATCCATAAACTTATCCGCCGGGCAATACGCTCCCATACCGCCTGTATTTTTCCCCTCATCCTCGTCATTAATCTTCTTATGATCCTGTGCTGAAGGTAGCACTACATAATCTACTCCGTCAGTAATCACAAAAAGTGATACTTCATTCCCCTGTAAAAATTCTTCAATTACAAAATTCCATCCGGATTCACCAAACACATTTTCTTTTATAAAGCTGTCCACTGTCGCAGTCGCTTCTTCAAAATTTTGAGCTATGATAACACCTTTGCCCGCTGCCAGTCCATCCGCCTTAATCACGACAGGATAATTTATGCTTTCCAGATATCCCTTCGCCTCAGATAGTGATTCCTTATTGAATGTTCGGAACTCCGCTGTGGGGATTCCATGGCTCTTCATCAATTCTTTAGCATACTTTTTACTGGATTCTATTCGCGCGGCAGCTTTGGTTGGTCCGAATATTTTCAAATCATTTTTCACAAACTCATCCACAATACCATCCGCAAGGGGTATCTCAGGACCCACAACAGTGAAGTCTATACCATTTTCTTTGACAAAATCTATCAGCTTTGATATTTCAGTGGGTTTTATGTCTATGGATTCCGCATAATGATCTATCCCCGGACTCCCCAGGGTACAGAACATTTTAGAGCTCTCCCTCTGAAACGAAGGCGATGTAACTATCCGCCACGCTATTGCATTTTCACGACCGCCATTTCCTATCAGTAAAATTTTCACTTTGCAGATTAAACCGTTAATCTATTGATAAAAGATAATTCAATTCTGTAGCCAGTTCTTCCGTCATTTTCTTTCTGTCAAATTGAGCTACTGTCGGCTCATCAGGCTTTGGAAGCTCTCCTTTTTTGTACAACTCATAATAACTTAGAATGGCTTTTACTATGTCACCCGGATCTTCTTCGGGAATAAACTGAATTGCTCCATAACCTTCGAGGTATTTTTTTGTTACGCCTTCAGGAATGCAGGCTATTATCGGTTTTCTGCTGCCTATGTATTCGCCCACTTTACCGGGCATCGCGGCATCTTCATTTTCTCCCCTGCTTATTAATAGAAACAGGATATCCGATGACATAATATATCTCACACAATCCAGGTGATTCATATAACCCGTCAGAATCACATTATTGGAGATACCATAATCCTTTATTATCTTTTTGTTCTCTTCAGTGAAATGCCCAATGAAACAAAATTCAATCTCATCCTTCAGGGAAGGATTATTATCAAAAAGCATTTTTATTGC
>JAEYVS010000175.1 GCA_023429265.1 Bacteroidota bacterium
CGCTAACCATCCCCCAAAGGGCGAGGAGAAGAAATCCAAGCCTCAGGCAAAGAAAGAAACTGAAGCGAAAGAGGAAGTTAAGGAAGAAGTGAAAGAAGAGCCGAAAGCTGAAGCTAAGACCGAAGAAGTTCAGGAAGAAGCGAAGCAAGAGGAAACTCCGGCAGTCGAAGAGAAAGCTGAAGAGACTTCCGAGGTAAAATCGGAAGAGAATACAGAAGAGACAACCGAGGAAAAGACAGAAGAGAAAAGCTAATACAGATCACGTAATATTTTGTGTATAAAAAAAACCCCGCTGTAAGCGGGGTTTTTTGTTTTGGGGGGAGTTTAACCACGGACACACATCGCCGCTTAAGCGGGATCTCCGCTTAAGCGGGATCTCCGCTTCGCTCGAGAGAGCACAGAGAACACATCTAAAGTAAGGAGAGGGAAGTTGTGTGGGTATGAATTAGTTTTATTGATGAGAGTAACCCTCCCCTTAGTCCCCTCCGTGGGAGGGGAGAGATTAATCACGGAGCACACATTGCCGCTAAAGCGGGATCTCCACTTCGCTTTGAAAGTACACATTGCCTCTAGCGTGATTTTTTGATTTGCTTTTTTGTTACGCCTTACGTCGTTCTTCTTTTGCCTTGATGCAAAAGAAGCAAAAAATCAAGCCTTAATAAAAATCGGCTTAATTTCACGTGTTCTCCGCCTCTTTCAGAGGACGCTTGAAGCCGTGAAATTTTCTCCGACAAGTCCCCGAAGGGACCTTGCAGAGCACGCAGATTTTCATAATGGCGATATCATATCTGAGTGACAAAAAAACATTGAATAGAATGTCAAAAGCCTAAATATTGCGGTGAGATTTTCTTATATTTGTTTCAAATAGATATTTTGAATGGAATGTAAGGTTATTATTCCGGCGTCGGGGACGGGGACAAGGTTTGGGGGGAAGACCCCTAAGCAATTCATACGCCTTGGTGAATCGAATAGGGAAGTTCTTGTTTATACGATCGGGAAGTTCCACTCGATGAGGGAGGTGAAGGAGATAGTGATAGCCACGCATAAGGATTTTACGACGAGGGTGAAGAAGATAGTTAAGGCAAATAATTTCCATAAGGTGAGGAGCGTGGTGCCGGGCGGAAAGACACGACAGACATCGGTTCTCAATGCTCTGAAGTCGCTGGACTGCAAGAAGAATGATATCATACTGGTGCACGACGCGGTGCGGCCTTTCATTACACGTAAGAAGATCTCGGAGATCATCCGGGAGATGAAGCATCATAATGCTGTCATACCGGGATTAAAAATCAGTGATACCCTGAAAAGAGTAAGTAATAATAATTATATTGTAGCAACGATGCCCCGTGATAACACCTGGCGCGTACAGACACCGCAGGCTTTTAAGTACGGGCTGCTGATGAAGGCATACGATAAGGCGATAAAGGATAAATTTACAGGGACCGATGAAGCATCCCTGATAGAGCATGCTAATTATAAAGTGCGTATCATAGAGGGGGAGCGGACGAACATAAAGATCACTACGAGGGATGACCTCAAGGTAGTGGATTATAATAAGCTTCTGAAATAAAATATTTTTTATGAGTAAGGGTAAAATAGTTTTAGAGACATTTGACAGCGAGATCTTGAAAGGGAACCCGCTTGGAGATCCTTCGCAGAGGACATTCCCGGTGTACCTGCCTCCAAATTATGATTCATCGGATGAAAGCTACCCGGTGGTGTTTATGCTGATAGGATTTACGGGGAGCGGGATGATGCTGATGAATCAATCATTCATGAGCGAGAACATTGAGCAAAGGCTCGACCGTCTGATAAGTGAAGGAACGATGAAGGAAATGATAGTTGTAATGCCGGACTGCATTACGAAGTACGGCGGAAGCCAGTACATCAATTCGACAGGTACGGGTAATTACGAGGACTATATAATAAAAGAGCTGGTGCCTTACATAGATGGTAAGTACAAGACTAAAGCTGATGCCGGCAGCAGGGCGGTGATAGGTAAATCAAGCGGTGGTTACGGGGCGGTGGTGCTTGCGATGAGGAACCCGAATGTATTCAGCATGATGTGCTCTACCGCGGGCGATATGTATTTTGAGTTTTGTTACCTGCCGGAGTTCCCGAGATTCGTGCCGGCGATAGAAAAGAAGTATGGGAAGGGCGATGAGGGAGTGGCGAATTTCATAAAAAATGAATTGAACTACAGGCAGCCCAAGCCAAAGTCATTCCACGATATAGTGAATTCGATCGGGATGGCAAGCTGTTACTCCCCAAACCCCGATGGTTTTGAGACGAAGGGATATAACTTCGACCTGCCCTTTAATACAACGACAGGTGAGATGAATTGGGAAGTATTTGCGAAGTGGAAGGAGCACGACCCGGTAGACATGGCTGAGAAGTACTCGGATAATCTAAGGAAGCTGAAGCTGATATACCTGGACGCGGGCACAACGGATGAGTTTGCTTTGAATATCGGCGCGAGGATATTTTGCAGCAGGCTGGACGGGCTTGGAATAAAGTATATTCACGAGGAATTCGAGGGAGGTCATTTCAGTGTGCAGTACAGGAATGACAGGAGTTTTGAGGTGGTGAGTGAGAGTTTATAGAGTATATAGAGTTGTCAAGAAAGATTTTGCCACGGAGGCACAGAGGGCACAGAGTTTGTGTGAATGATTTGTGGGATTTTTTGGGGAGAGTAGGTAAGTTGAGTAGCATTCCCCAGCTGGGGCTTGGGAATGAGGAAGTATAAATTGGGATTGGAGATACTATTGGATTCCCGCTTTCGGGGGAATGACAAATTACTGTAGGGTTATAATTTTTTAATATAAAAATTGCATATTAAAATATCATATTGATGAAGCCGTTTGTAATTTCAACGTGGAAGCACGGGGTGGCTGCTAATGAAGCGGCTTATAAGATATTGACCGAAGGGGGAAATTCCCTGGACGCGGTGGAGCAGGGTGTGAGAGTGGCGGAGGATGACCCGAACGTTTTGAGCGTGGGTTATGGCGGTCTGCCTGATAATAAGGGAATAGTGACCCTGGACGCGGCGATAATGGACTGGCGCGCGAGGATAGGTTCCGTGATATTCGTGGAGAACATAAAAAATCCCATTACCCTCGCGAGACTCGTGCTGGAGAATACGGAGCATACTACACTGGCGGGTGACGGAGCATATGAGTTCGCCTTGTCGAACGGGTTTAAGCCTGAAAATCTAATGACGGAGAATTCGATAAGGAAGTATCACGAATGGAAGTCAGAGAAGCGTAACAAGGCGGAGGAAGTTCACACGGATGATTTTAAACTGACACCGAGCGAGAGTGATATCGAGAAGCATAAGCAGATAAACGAAGACGGTCATCACGATACAATAGGAATGGTGGCGATAGATAAGGACGGTCATATTTCGGCATCTTGTACCACGAGCGGTATGGCGTGGAAGATGCATGGCAGAGTGGGAGACTCGCCCATAATCGGAGCGGGTTTGTATGTGGATGGTGAAGTCGGGGGAGCCGCGGCAACAGGCAGGGGCGAGGAGTGTATGAGAGCTTGTGGAAGCTTTTTGATAGTGGAGATGATGCGGCAGGGAAAAAGTCCAAAGGAAGCCTGCAGAATAGCGTGCGAGAGGGTGTACAGACTGAATTTACTTTCCTCTAAGAACAGAGACCATATATACCAGGTTGGATTTATCGCGGTAAACAAGGACGGGGAATACGGCGCATACAGCGTGCGGGAGGGATTCCAATACGCGCTTCATAAGGACGATAATAACGGGTTGTACGATTCGGAGTATCTTTTAAATGAGCAATTTCAAATAACGGATCTATAATGAGCAACCGTAAAATAATAAAGAACGGTCTTGCAGTGACCTTTGATAAGGACAGCAGCTGCGGTTACTTTAACATTGTAGTGAATGGTGGCAAGATAGTAGAAGTAGATAAAACAGGCAAGCTTACGGATGAATACATTGCTGAAAACTATTCCGATGCTGAGATAATAGACGCGAAGGGAAAGATCGTTTTGCCGGGACTGATCAATTCAAACCTAAACTCATCTTCAAGATTGAGCAAGATATTCTTTAAAAGGAATATCTATGACAGCCTTGAATCGAATATCAGCCTGGACATTTTGAAAAATTATTTTAAGAGTACAAAGAACGCCCAGGAGCTGTACCTCTTATTCGCGTACAGCTTATCCAAGGCATTAATGGAGGGTGAGACTACCGTGGTGGAGGTCTCGGAAAGTATTACAAAGGAGTTTTTTACGGGATTAATAGAAGGCAACGAAAAGATATCTCAAGACCTGGTAATCTGCGCGGCTGACTCGACATTAAATGACCACCTGACGGGGAGCAAGATAAAGCATTTCGTTAAATTCGCCAGGGAGGATAATGTTACCACGTATTCACTCAATGCATTAAAGAAGTATGTGGATGATCAGTCGACAATGGTATGCTGTGACGTACTTAATTCAGAGAAAACCATCACGGAAATAAAAAGCTCATTCGGGAAATCCCCTGTAAAGATATTCAATGACTACGGGATATTGAATGAGAAAATGTTTTTTACGAATCCGATATACCTGAATGAGAGCGACATCGAGCTTATTAAGGAGAAAAAAGCCGGAATAATATTCAATACGAGCGACTACATAAAGCTGGGCAAGAACAGGCTGGACATGAACGCGGTAATGGATGAAGGAGTGAGGCTAATGGCAGGCACGGGATACCTTGGGAATAACATATTGTCCGAAATTAAAACCTTCGGGAGTTTATTTTACACGCCTAAATTGAAGTATTCCAATCTGCTGAAATTAGCGCTCACTAATCCTTCTTCTTACCTGGGATTGAACAGCAAAGGCAGCATAGCTACAAACAAGGACGCGGATATATTCTTTCTGGATATAGCCGGATTAAAAAATGTGATGAGCATACCTGAGAAAGATGAAGAAAAGATCAGTGAGTTTGTGATCGAGAATTTAAGCGCGAGCGATATAAAGGATGTGATGAAGGGGGGCGAGTTTGCAGTTAAGGATGGAGTGCTGATAGGCGAGCCTGCAGGCGAGATAGTAGAGAAGGTGACGGAGCTATCGGAAGAGATATTCAAAACCGGGAATTACTTTGAGTTTAAGGAAAGATATATGATGAAGAAGCGGGTCGATGAGGTAAGCCTGGGTAAAAAGAAGAAGGACCATTCAGGGATGCCTCTGACTGATGCCGAGGTAACGATAGGTGTCGATGACGGCTTTAAGATAATAGGTGTAAAGAAGTCGGAGGACTACGCAAAAGAAAGACCGTTATTTGAGCATCAGAGGAAGAAGAATGTATTCATACAGGAAGTTAAGTCATTGAGCGGCGGTCTGGCAGTATTTTCCTCAAAGCGAGGAGGAGAAGCTGTGTATGATGAATTTACCGAAGAGAAGAGCAAGGTAAGCGAACCGCTTGAGGAAAGAAATGAGGAGAAGAAACAACCTGATAGCAGCCAGCCGGTAAAGAAGATGAAGTTTGGGTTTTCTGATAGCAGTGAGTAACCGGTATTAAACCCGGATAGGCAATTACCGCCTTGAGGAATCCTTCCAAATAGCCTGTTAAATTGCAGGAATCTTGATTATATTTACAATTATCAAAAAAATTTTAATATTGGGGCATGAAAACACGATCACTTTTAATCGCAGTGATTTTAATATTAATAAATTCAGTGAGTTATTCACAGGTTTTGAACGAGACAGCTATCTTTTCTCCGGGGGGAACAGATCCTGTCGATCCGTGGAATATTGCACATAACGAATATAACGGGCAGTACGCTTATGTAAAATATGACGCATTAATGAATTTATATTCGGTGGTGTATGAAGGTAAGGAGTCGGGTAAGTTTGGTTACATTTCGAACTATGACATCAAGTTCGATACTAAGGGAAACTATTACGTGCTGGCTACTGAGTACACCGACCCTGACACATACACGTATGAGTATGTGCTGCTTGTCAATGGGGATAGCATAGGATCGTATAAATATGCAGAGCCGTATAATGCAATGGTAACAAAAAACGATGAATATAGATTTACAGCGAGGACAGGAGAAGGTGAAGACTCAAAGACAAAGATAATGACTTACTCAGTATCCGGGGGAATGAGAGAGTCTGAGGAGTATTTACTGGTTAAGCCTATCTATAAAGGTGATTATCCTCTTGATTATGGGGAGGGAGATGTACCATACACAAATCTATTTTTGGATAAGAATGGCAATCCGGGGTATGTAGTTCTGGACGGAATAAACGCATCATTAATGTTCGGGGACAATATGACAAGAACGGACTACACGGATATAGACGCAAACACTTTTGTGTATGATAAGAACGGTAATATGTGTTACATTGCAAAGAATGGCGCAGAGTTTTACACAGCCCCGGGCAATGAATTTTTAGTTCAGGGAAGCCAGCAGCACGCGGCATTTGATTATGTTTATGGACCAGTATTATTCACATCAAATAATACTCCCGTATATATGGGCGGGGAGGCATTAGTAGATATGGTAAGTAATTATTTTGTGATAGTGGGCGATGAGAAGCAGGAAGTGTATATGGATGCAGGGAAGTCATTAAAGGCAGAGAGATTGAGTGGGGGAATATATGACCTTCAAGTTGATGCTAACGACAACGTTTCATATTACGGAACGATTTACAATGAAGCGCCGGAAACGAAAGAAGGACCAAACTCCAAAACTGCATTCATTGTGAATGGAATAGCGAGCAAATTCTATGTAGGTATGGGAATGTGGAAGGCCTCAGGCGACCAGGTTCTCGTGTCATACAGTCCGGGGAACGATTATTATACATCTGCCCTGGTACACATGACCGGCGGTGATGAGAAAGTGATATTCGATAAGCCGGGGTATTCAGTTCAGGACTACGGATTCACTCCCGATGGAAAAATTTATTACGTTACAATGAAAGAGGGAGATTATGATACAAAGGTAAAACCAACTTATTCCATTTACCTTGACGGTATAAAAATAGGCGATTATGAGATGGTGCTTTTTGAAGGGACAGGGATGAATACCGGGATGATGCAGTTTAGCAAACGCGGTGATTACGCCTTCGCTGCAAGCACATTCAATTATTATGAAGAAGGGAAGGACATAGTGCAGAATTACGCATATGTGATAACTAATAAAGGTAAGCAGGATCCGCAGATACTAATGGGAAATTCCGCTGAAGATTTTGATTACATAGAGAGTATGTTTTATTCTTCGAATGACAGATTATTTTATATTGGCGGAATCAATGATTATGCCAAGAATGTCTATTATTCCGAGGTAATAGTGGATGGAGTAAACCTTGGTAAGTCCTATACGGGTTTATCAAATGTGAAATATGACGAGGTATCCAATTCAGTAAGTTTCCTCGCCTCGAGGGATGGTACCATATATAGAGTGTCTGTAAGTCTTTAAGACGGAGGGAGGTCTTTGCAGATTTTCTGCAGAGTATCCCAGGAGTATATACCGGTCGAGTGACCGTCTTTCCAGATTATCTGGATGGCGTAGTTACCGACCGGTTCTATTTTGTCAATCTTGTAAAAGCCTGCAGGCTTATATGGGGTTTTAATTGGGATGTAGTTATTAAATATCACACTTTCTCCCTTGCAGCTCACGCAAGGGCATTCATCCCTTAGAAACTCCAGTGGTATCTCAAACTCATCACCATTATCCCATTTAATGAGAAGGGATTCATTTTCAGTTCGTTTTAATTTTACAGGATGGTTCATAATACTTTAAGTGGTTTTTTCTTTTGGTTGAGGCGGAGGAATTATCCGTCCGTCATAATCATTTTTTATAGCTTCCAGCGGCTGAGTGTCGCCGGGTTTCAGATCGATGAGGTATTTGTAAACTATCACTACATTGATGAGCATTATCAAGCCTGAGAAAAGGAATACATACCGATTTGAGAAATGTAAAGTAATAAGGATACAAAGTAGAGGACCCAGAAGATTACCTAAAAGGGTAAAACTGGACGCGATGCCCATAATGCCTCCCCGTCTTTCTTCCGCGATGTGCTTGGTTATATAGGAATAAAAAACCGGCACAATGCCACCAATACAAAATCCCAGGAAAGCTCTTACAGGGTAAAGGAATATTACATCATAGACAAATGGATGCAATGAAAAAGCTATAGCAGCCCCAATCATTGCAACCAGCAGGTTTTTGCGGAAGCCTTTAATGTCGTTTCGATTTCCCCACCAGGGTGATGAAATGACTGTAAAAGCTCCCGTAATGCCAAAAAGTGTACCTGCTATGGTTGAAACATAAGCGGTGTCAAGTGAGAATGATTCAACGTAGAGCGCAAAGATAGGCTGCGCCATAAATATGCACATTTGTACTACCATTACTGAGAGCATCGCAAGGATTACAGGTTTATTCTTGAAAGTGTACTTATAATTTTCTCTAACAGTGAATGGTTTCTGGTGAGGCGATGCGGCGGGTTCTTTTACATTAATAAGAATGAGTATGCCGCTTACAAAGCAGAAAGTGGAAGTAAGAAAAAATACCGTGCTATATGTAAACACATCTGAAAGCAATCCTCCTACAACGGGTCCAATGATGGTTCCCGCTGAAATGGAAGTCTGGAGAATTCCAATGACATATCCTGATCTTTCGCGGGGTGCGCTGGCGGTTACGAGTGCGAGCGATGAAGCGATGAAGCCGCTGACAGCGCCCTGGATCATACGAAATATGACGAGCTGAACTACATCCCCCGCGAGCCCGATCAAAAGCTGGGAGAGGGCGAGTCCAAAAATAGCCCTGACGACCATCGATTTTTTTCCAAACCGGTCGCTAAGCGCTCCCCAGATAGGGGTCATAATAAAAGCCATCAGAAAAGTGCCTGAAAAGGCAAGACTGCTCCATTTTTCGATTTCGGCTATGCCTGTAACTCCTAATTCACGGACATAAAACGGCAGGAAGGGTATGACCATGCTCATCCCGATCATTGCGATGAATTGGGCGAGCCAGATAGTGTATAGATTCTTACGCCAAATCTCCATTTATTCGATAATCTTCAGCAATTGGCAGAACATTAAGTCCATATATTACACAAGATAGTAAAAATTAGTCAGTGGTATAATTCATTTACAAATCCTATTTTCAGGATTTGTTTAATTTTTAACCGGAATTAAAGAATTTAGTTAGATGGATAAAACCCTTATCATAAAGCTCACGGAGCTGTCATATAATCTTTACTGGTCCTGGAATAATGATTTTTACGCGTTGTTTGATGAAATAGATCACGATAAATGGGAATGGAGCACTCATAATCCCATCAAATTTTTGAATGAATTCAACACCGACCTCCTCCTTAACATAATATACAAGAAAAATCTGGAGAGCAGAATAGAGGCTCTTTATTCGGAATATCACAAGTATATGCTTTCGGGTACATATTTCAGCAACAAATACTTTAAAGCAGAAAATCCTATAATAGCGTATTTTTCGGCAGAATATGGGATAACTGAGTGCTTAAAGTTCTATTCCGGCGGCCTGGGCGTTCTTTCCGGCGACCATATGAAATCCACTTCCGACCTTGGTGTACCGCTTGTGGGAATCGGGCTGGCGTACGCTAACGGTTACTTTGCCCAGCTGCTAAACGAAGAAGGCAGACAGCTTGAGATATACGAAGAGAATAAATTCGATACTTTGCCGATGTACCAGCTCAGGGATAGCTTTAATAACCCGATATTGATTGAGCTTGGATTTCCGGGCAGAACAGTGTATGTGAAAACCTGGGTTGTAAATGTTGGGCGGACAAAGCTTTACCTGCTTGATACAAACCACGAATTAAACGCACAATCAGATAAGCACATAACCGACATATTATACGGCGGCGATAATGAAAAGAGAATAGAGCAGGAGATAGTATTGGGAATAGGCGGAGTGAGAGTTTTAAAAGCGATGGGTTACGACATAAAGGCTTATCATTTAAATGAAGGCCATTCGGCTTTTTTGTGCATCGAAAGAATAAAGCAGCATATGGATTCGCGGAAGGTGGATTTTGAAGAAGCGAAAGAGAAGTGTTTCAATTCAAACATATTCACGACGCATACACCTGTCCCGGCCGGGTTTGACATTTTCAGCAGAGAGCTGGTAGAAAAGTATTTTAATAAGTATTCCGAAGCACTCGGCATCAGTATGGACAGATTTATGCAGGAGGGAGGACTATTGGATAATATTCAAGGACAGGAATTTAACATGGCTCACTTGGCGATTAATAATTCATCGAGAATAAACGGGGTTAGTAAACTGCACGGTGAGGTTTCCCGTGATATGTGGTCGCTGCCACCGGATAGAAATCCCATTACGAACATAACAAATGGAATTCATACTCTTACATTCCTTTCAAAGAATTATTACGAATTGTATGAGGAGTTATTCGGGAGCGACTGGCATAAAGATGAACATGTATGGGACAAAATAGATATGGTACCAAATGAACTGATATGGGCAATGCGTGATAAAAGCAGGAGTGACCTTGTCGATTACATAAGAACAAAAGTGAAACTCGATACAATATTAAAAGGATATAAGGCAAGGGACAGTTACCCGGACCTATTGAATAAAGACTCTCTGACGATTGGTTTTGCAAGAAGATTTGCAACCTATAAAAGAGGGAACCTGATATTCAGGGACATCGAAAGGCTGAGGAGACTGGTCGGTGACGCGGAAAGACCCGTACAGTTTGTTTTCTCCGGGAAAGCTCATCCTAAAGATAATGAAGGAAAAGGACTGATAGAGCAGATAGTAAAAGCTTCAAATGACGAGATATTGAAGGACAGAGTAATTTTTCTTGAAAACTATAATCTGGATGTTGCGAAACACCTTGTGAGGGGATGTGATATATGGCTGAATAATCCCAGAAGGCCAATGGAGGCTTCCGGAACGAGCGGAATGAAGGTAGTAGCCAACGGAGGACTGAATTTCAGCATTCTGGACGGCTGGTGGAACGAAGCTTACAGATCTGACTGCGGGTGGAAGATAGAGACAGCCGGCAACTATAATGCGATTTCTGAAGAGGAGAGGGACAAGATCGAGCTGGATTCGTTATTTGACATCCTGGAGGGAAAGATAGTCCCGTTGTTTTACGAGAGGAAGAATAACCTTCCCGAAGAATGGATAAAAATGGTGAAATGCTCAATAAAGCATTTTGCGGGATTATACAGCTCAAACAGGATGGTAAAGGAATATACAGATGAGCTATATATGAAGGTAGTATATGAGAATAATGGTCTTTAATCTTTCTGCTGAATAGCTTAAAATTAAGGTATATAACAGGGGTTAGCATTAAACATAAGTTTATATAGCAATACCAAGTAGAAAACAAAAAAAATTATGAAGAAAGAAATACTAATATTTCTAACAGCTTTACTATGCTTAAACGTAAGTAATATAAACTCACAGATTTCCGATGAAGATCATCTAAAATCAGTAGTACCACCTCCAATAAATTACTCTACATTGGACAATCCCTTTGACGATCCCATAACTATAAACGGATTTGATAATTATTATCTTGGTGTTGACTTTGGGGAGCCTCATATAGTCACAAACCCCAACGACCCATTAAACAGCATATGTGCGTTTAATACAAATGGTGTGCATTATACTCTGGATGGAGAAAACTGGCAAAGAGTAACTGTAACCTTTCCGGGTTACAACATTCTCGGGGATCCTGTTCTGGCATTTGATAGTTTAGGTGTCTGCCATTATATCCAGATCTTTCAGAATGGCGGTACATATGGTCTTGTAGTGACCAAATCAACTAATAAGGGAGTAAGCTGGTCAGGTGTAAATACCGTGGTTTCAACTACAGTTGGACTTACTGATAAAGAGTGGATAGTTGCGGATAGATCTGCGGGACCATATTCAAATAATCTATATGTAGGCTGGAGACAATTTGGAACTCAATCCGGAATGCGTTTTACAATGAGCAGTAATGGCGGAGTAAACTGGACTCCCCAGGTAACTTTTGCAGATGGGTCTCAGGGCGCCTATGTAAGTGTTGGTCCTAACGGGTCTACATCGGGAGGCGCGGTCTATTTTGCATACACCGGAGGATCTTCAAATTATGTCAGAAGGTCAACTGACGCGGGCGCAACCTGGTCAAGTCCGATGAATGCTACCGGATTTTTTAGTCCCGCAGGTACGGTATGCGCCGGCAGACAGACTGTAAAGAATTGCATAAGGACAAATCAATTCCCCAGGATGGCTGTAGATAACAGCTATACTTCTTCCAGAGGAAATGTTTATATGGTATTTGAGGTAAATCCGGCAGGAACTGACATAGCTGATGTTCATTTTGTAAGATCAACAAACGGAGGTGTATCCTGGTCAACACCCATCAGGGTCAACGACGATGCCACAACAACCGATCAATGGATGGAAGCAATAGACGTAGATCCCAAGACAGGGAAGATATTTGTAAGCTGGTATGATTCACGTGAAGACCCGTCTAATAACCTCATGACGAGGGTTTATGGAGCAGTTTCCACTGATGGAGGATTGACATTCTCAACTAATGAAGCGATATCCAACGAGCTCTTTAATCCCAATAATATGGCAGTAGGTCAGGGTGGCGGACAGGCAAACTATATAGGAGATTATTTCGGGATTTCAGCCATTGGGCATACATCATATGCAGTTTGGATGGACGGAAGAAATAATACACTTGGAAGTTACGTAGGTTATTATCCTGATTTTGCAATGACTGTGAATAGAGAATTGATAAATATTGGCAATAATCAAACTGAAAGTGTAATTGTGAGCGCACCTGACACAAAAGGTCCTTTTACAGGCGGTGTTAGATTTAACGCGGTTCTTGATACATTACCTCAATCCGGAAGCATAAATTTCTCATTCCAAAACGGAAAAGATTCTGTTACAACATTCCCTGATTCTGTGCAGTTGAACATTAGCACAACTGGAACAGTTACTCCAGGCAGGTATAGTGTGAAAATTTACGGTAAAGGAATTAATGGTGTGCCCATTCATAAAAGAACAGTGGATGTTCTTGTGAATGCATCATTAGTATCAGTGAAAACTAATAGAGGTACTCAGGTTACATATACGGTAAATGGAAACAATTATAATACAGCTCAGGATTTTGTTATAGCAAATGGCAGCAATATAAATGTTTCCGCACCAGAATTTGCAGGTTCAGGACCAACGCGCTATGCATTCGACAATTGGTCAAACGGAGGTCCAATGACGCAGACAATAACTGTGACACAAAACCTTGATCTAATTGCATCATACAATGCACAGTATCTATTGACGATGGTTTCCTCTCAGGGAAATACTTTTGGCGGCGGTGGATATTATGATTCAGCATCTACGTTTAATTTTGGCGTGACAAATACTTCGGTTGTGAACGGTACTGATACATTTTATTTCAGAGGATATAATGGCGCGGGTGCCGGTTCCTATACAAGTCCGGACAGCAGTGGAACTGATGATACAGTAAACTGGTCCATAACAAATGCCATAGTAGAAATAGTAAGGTGGAGCCTGGATCCGCCTCCGATTGGAATAACGCAGATAAGTACTGAAATTCCAGAAAAATTTGAGCTGTATCAGAACTTCCCGAATCCGTTTAATCCTTCAACTCTAATAAAGTATGATCTAGCTAAGAATAGTACTGTTAATATTGTAGTTTATGATCTATTGGGCAGGCAGGTATCAAGTCTTGTAAACCAGAAACAAAATGCAGGCAGGTACCAGGTAAGCTTTGATGGTGCTTCTCTTTCAAGCGGCATTTACTTTTATAAGATTGTAACTCAGGAATATGTACAGGTGAAAAGGATGTTATTGATAAAGTAATTTAGAATAACTTTTTCCGGAGAGTATCGTAAAATTATTGATTACAGGGGATAACAGAAAAAAATATTATTTTAATTAACAAAACGATTAAAAAATGAAAAAAACAGTACTTATTTCGGTATTCATCCTGGCGGTACTTTCCATCGGATTGAGGGATCAGTACGTATCGGATGACGATCCAAACCTGGATCAGATGCCCAAATCCATGCTTGATAATCCACCGGTAGATCCGGGTTTCCCTGTAGATGGTATAACGGATGATGATGGGTATGATAATTTTTATCTTGGGGTCACATTTGCTGAGCCACACATAACAATGAATCCGAGAAATCCTTTGCAGTCTTTCACTGCATTTAATACCAATACAGGATTTTCATCACAAAATGGTTATGAATGGACGGGTAACAATCCAAATTTTGGAGTACCACTTGCAGGAGATCCGGTGACAGCATATGACAGCCTTGGGAATCTATATTATGACAATATGCGTACAGTCGGAGGCAATATTGTAGGAACTCAATTAGTGAGATCTACTAACAATGGTGTCAGCTGGCCATTAAGTGTAGCGGCTAATGTAGGATATGATAAGAACTGGATAGCAGCAGACCAGACAACAGGACCTTATGCCGGATATGTATATGGTGTAATGTCAGGTGGAAACGTTGTAAGGAGCACTAACCAGGGAACTTCATTCCAACAGGTATTCTCAGCAACGAATAATCTACCTGGGATGATGGTAGCGGTAGGGCCTAACGGCGCAACATCCGGCGGTAGCGTGTACGTCGTAACAAATTCAGGAAGTACATTTGCTCCAACATATACATTTTACAGGTCAACAAACGGCGGGGCATCATTTAACTTTATGTCGTCACAGCAATTTGTAAATTATGTTGGAACTAACGTTGAGGGAAGGCATTCAGTCGAAAATATGAGAACCCGTCCATATCCTTTCATAACAGCAGACAATAGCTGGGGTCCAAACCGTGGAAGGTTATACCTTGTGTATGCGAAGAATGACCCAGATCAAAATGGCTCAAAACCAAGTATATATGCCAGATATTCGACGAACTTTGGCACCTCATGGTCATCAGCAGTCAGAGTAAACGATGATGCTAATCCT
The DNA here is from genome assembly GCA_023429265.1 of Bacteroidota bacterium. Taxonomy (GTDB): domain Bacteria; phylum Bacteroidota; class Ignavibacteria; order Tepidaquicellales; family Tepidaquicellaceae; genus JAEYVS01. Next base: position 14,980 of record JAEYVS010000175.1, read on the forward strand.
ACAACAAGTAATCACTTTATGCCTGCGATATGGAGCGATCTTCAAACAGGAAGATTATATGTAAAATGGATGGATACCCGCGACACTCCTACTAGCGATAGTGCATTAATTTATGCGTCTTATTCAGATGATGGCGGTGTAAGTTTCAGTCAGAATCAGAAGATATCTTCAGCTAAATTCAGAATAAATTGCACAACCTGTGGCGGCGGCGGAACTCCGAGATACCAGGGAGATTATGATGCAATAACATCAAATTCTGTCACTTCGTTAATGGTGTGGACAGATTTCCGAAGAGGAGCGTTTGACGGATATGTAGCATATTATCCGGATTATGCAATGAAAACTGATATTTCGGAAGCTAATATTAACAATGGTCAAAGTGTAAATATCCAGGTATCTGTTCCGAGTGTAAGAGCATACACTCATTCAGTTAAGTTTACTGCTCAATTAGATGCAACCCCTTCTTCCGGTTCAATTAGTCTTTCATTCCAGGGCGGCCTGGATTCTTTGACGTCATATCCGGGAAATGTTACTTTAGTTGCGACTGCAGTTGGAACTGTAACTCCGGGATTGTATCCGGTTTCAATTATTGGAAGAGGACCCAATGGTACACCTGCTCATAAAAGAACGGTCAATTTGCTGGTAAATGCTTCCAGGATATCAGTTCAGACTAACAGAGGAACTTTAGTTTCCTATACTGTAAATGGAAATAACTATAATACTCCGCAGGATTTTATTGTAGCTAACGGAGACAATATAAATGTTTCAGCCCCTGAATTCGTAACGTCCGGTCCTACAAGATTTGCTTTCGACAACTGGTCAAATGGCGGTCCAAGAGAACAAACAATTACAGTTTCCCAAAACCTGAATTTAACTGCTAATTTCCGAGCGCAATTCTTACTGACAATGGTTTCCTCTCAGGGAAATACATTTGGCGGCGGTGGATATTATGATTCAGCAGGTACGTTTAATTTTGGGGTGACTAATACTTCGGTTGTTAACGGTACTGATACATTTTATTTCAGAGGATATAATGGCGCCGGAGCCGGTTCCTATACCAGTCCGGACAGCAGCGGAACAGATGATACGGTCAGCTGGTCCATATCTAATGCCATAGTAGAAATTGTAAGATGGTCGCTCGATCCACCTCCGATAGGAATTACACAAATAAGTACAGAGGTTCCGGAGAAATTCGAGTTATACCAAAATTTCCCGAATCCATTTAACCCATCGACCCTGATAAAATATGACCTTGCCAGAAATAGCGATGTAAATATTGTTGTATACGATCTATTAGGCAGACAGGTAGAACATCTTGTGAATCAAAAGCAAAACGCAGGCAGGTACCAGGTTAGTTTTGACGGTGCTTCTCTTGCCAGCGGTATTTACTTCTATAAGATCGTGACACAGGAGTATGTACAGGTTAAAAGGATGTTA
>JAEYVS010000036.1 GCA_023429265.1 Bacteroidota bacterium
AGGTCGGAAAGAATGTTCTTCATAGTAAAATAATCGTATTCCTTCTGTCCAAAGCTATTTGTATATACAATTTCCTCAGAAAATTCCTTCTCATCAAAATCCGGATGATACTTAACCAATTCCTCAAACACCATACAGTATTTGGAGTTTTTATTGTAATAAGGGGAATTTACAAAATCCCTTAGCCGCTTTATCTCATTTTTATCCAGCTTTCTAAGAAGCCGTATTAATTTCGATTCCTTCATTTTCTAAAAAGTTTCTATAATATATGGCGATTTTTGCTCAATTTCTATGTTTTTCCGTTTCATTTTAAAAGAAAATGTTCTAAAACAGCTAAAATTTTTCTTTGGAGAAGTGACCCTGTACTTATAATTTTGAAGCTATAATACTTAATTAACTATTTTTAAAACAAAAAGGAGTAAAAATGAAAATCTATCTAACCATTCTGGCGATTTTCGTTTCCGTGTACCTTACAGGTTGTAATAACAGTGGTGATGTAACTGATCCCAATGGCCTTGGTGGAGGACCTAATGGGAATACAGTTGGATTTACCATGCAGGGAACAGGAAACAATCAGAGCTACAATTTTCAATTCAAGCCAAGTGTGGATGTTAAATTAAATTATCTGGTTGCAACTCTACCGGCATTTCAATTTGTGGATTCGATCGCGAATACCGATCCAAATACCACGTTTTCTGCCTCTCAATTTTACGGCTGGTATGATTACAGTGGTGTAGAATCAGGGCAGCAATGGACATTCAGATTCAATGGTACAACTGTATCGAATAATCAAGCATTTACATCGACAGTAAACTTTACAACTCCATAAATCCCATACAAAAATTAAAAAAAACAAAAATGGCAAAAACATTTAAAATTTTCGTGGTATTACTTTTATTAACTGCAATTTTTTCAGCGGAGAAAACTTACGCCCAAAGAGTTTTAATCGGACCAAGAGTAGGTGGAAATATGAATATCTTCAATCAAAAAGGCTTAACAGGATCCTGGAACGGATTCGGGGCAACTATTGGAGGTACTATTGATGTATCATTTAATAAAACAGTTGGTTTAATGGCAAATCTGAATGTATTCGATATGAGGAATTTCAAGAATACACAGACCTCTGGCGGTGTAACAACAACTCAAAGCCAATCATTGGCATATGTTACTCCAGAAGTAATGTTCAAGACGGAATTCAGCGGATTCTATCTTGTAGCTGGACCTTCTCTGGGAATTAACATAACCAACAGCAGTGAAGTAACTCAGACAGCTACCGGGCAAACCCCTGTATCTCAGTCAAGAGATCTTGAGGTTAACGCAATTAGATTTGATATTAAAACCGGCGCAGGCTATACATTTCACCTAAGTGACAATATGTATATGGGCACAGATTTTATGTTAATGATACCTGTTACAGATACATACAATTTTACAGGAGTCAGTAATAACATTCTAACTTTCCAGCTCGGCGCTGCATTGAAATTCAGGATCTGATTTACACGGGCATGTTTGAGATCAATCAAACATGTTTTCTCCGGAGGGCGGTTTGTATGGAAACCGCCTTCCATTAAATATACAAAGATTTAATTCTTCTTTCAAAAGGTAACCTAGCCCGTGTAGAAACCTTACCCCTTCTATACGGGCTATTTAGAAACTGCTTCAACATTTCCCGGATTTCCTTTATTTCTCAATTATTAGTATATTTATGTATGGATTTTATAGATGAAGTATTAGGATTAAAGGATGGCGGTATAGACTGGTACCAGATGGTTTTGAGAGCTATCATTGCATATTTTGCAGTATTGCTTATGATCCGCCTGGGTAATAAAAGGTTTCTGGGTAAGCTAACCTCCCACGATATAATCCTGGCTATAATTCTTGGATCAATCGTCAGCAGAGGGATAACAGGAGCTGCACCTTTTTTTACAACTTTAGTAACGGCATCTATTTTAATTCTACTCCACGGCTTTCTGAGCTACGGCGCGATAAAATTTGATTTTCTCGGAAGGATTTTAAAAGGTAAGAGAAAAACCCTTATAAAAGATGGAGTTATGGATAAAGAAGCTATGAAAGAAAGCAAAATAACCGAAGATGACATAATGATGGAAGCCAGAAAAAGCGGAATAAAAGATATTAATGAGATTGATTGCGCATATTTCGAAAGAAGCGGAGATATAAGTATTATTACAAAATAAAGAAAACGGGTCATATTATTAATACAACCCGTAGTTCATCTTACCCTGCGTACTGAAGTCTATTCAGTCATCGCTTCCTCGTTAAGCATACCTTCAGCAAGCTTGGTAAGCTTTTCGTCTGCAGCTACTTCCTCATCTAAACTTTCCTGTAATAAATCTGCTGCTTCATCTAATCCAAGTTTGGTAGCAAATTCTCTTAGTGATCCATAGGACGCAATCTCATAATGCTCTACTTTGTTACCGGCTTCTACCATAACGGCATCGAGCAATTCATCAGTTTTACTTTTTTCCATCATTTCCTTACCTTCATCCAGAATTCCTTCCATTGCATCACATTTTTCACCGCGTGGAGCAAGATCTACCATTTTAAAAACTTTTTCCAGTCTCTGAAGCTGAACTTCAGTTTCGTCTCTGTGGTCAAGCAAAGCCTGCTTAAGATCTTCACTTTGCGCTTTCCCTGCCATTTTTTTTAATTCACCTACGAGCTTCTTTTCAACCCAGTACATGTCTCGTAACCCATGTACAAAGAGATCTTTAAGGTCTTTCATAATATTGTTCAGATTTAAAAGTTTTAAAAATATCGATTGATTAACTATTATTACTATCGCAAAATATGTGCCATTTTATACAAATGATGTACAGAGGGTTGTAACAACATTTTCGGTATATGTAATTTTTTTTTTAACTTATTCAAGGTGGCTTTTTTGAGAATGATTGAGGCATTCCTGCCATTATATATTATGCAACAAATGACATATACTTTGATTTTTGAGATTTGAATGATTTAAATAATTTGTATACGATTTTAAAAAACTAATTAAGGAAGAAAATGGAATCAATTACAAATTATTTAAAAGGGATAATAGTACTGGGGGTAATATTATTCTTTACAGATAGTTATTCACAAACCCAGCAATGGGTGCAGAGATATAATGGTGCCGGTAACTCATATGATGGATATGAAGCTACTACCCGGGATGACAATGGAAATATTTATGTAACGGGAAGTACGGTCTCAGAAGGACACAGCGATTATCTGGTGATCAAATACAACTCAGCAGGTGTTGAACAGTGGACAAAAACCTATAATGGACCAGGAAATGCGGATGATTTTGCATACGATATTGCTGTGGATGCATCAGGAAATGTGTATGTAACGGGTGGAAGTATTGCCACAGATTATGATTTTGCTACAATCAAGTATAATTCAGCAGGCACAGTTCAATGGATCCAAAAATATAATGGAACCGGAAATATGGGTGATTTTGCAAGATACCTGGCGGTGGATGCATCCGGAAACGTTTATGTTGGCGGGACCAGCCCGGGAAATGGGAGTAATTCAGATTATGCTGTTGTTAAGTACAATTCCGCAGGAGCGCAGCAATGGGTTCAGCGTTATAATGGTACAGGTAATGATTTTGATAATTTGAGAAGTTTAAAGATAGACGCAGCAGCAAATGTATATGTTACCGGCTATTCGATTGATACAGGTGGTTCATTTTCCGATGCTGCTACAATAAAATATAATTCAGCAGGACTTGTTCAATGGACCGCCAGATATAACGGTCCGGGTAATCAAGGCGACGAAGGAACTGACCTGGGTGTAGATGCATCCGGTAATGTATTTGTTACGGGAAGCAGTAACGGATTAGGAACAGATAAGGATTTTATATTCATTAAATACAATTCCGTTGGAAAAGAGCAATGGGTACAAAGATACAACGGTACCGGAAATAGTGAAGATGAAGGGTATAGAATCGCTGTTGATGCAAGCGGCAATAGTGTCTCAACAGGATTTACTACTACGACAAGCGGCAAAAGATTACTGACAATTAAGTATAATAATGCAGGCGCGGAGCGATGGTCAAAAGTATATGATGGTCCTGGGGATTATAACAGAGGATTTACTATCGCGCTGGATAATGGTGGAAATGTTTATGTAGGAGGGGAGACCATTGTTACAGGGATATACACGGATTGTATACTTTTAAAGTATAGTTCCAATGGTATTCAACAGTTTGTGCAGACATATGACGGACCCGCCGCTAAGTATGATGTCACTTATGATATTGCCGTTGATCCATCCGGAGCAGCTATATATACTGCCGGATACAGCGATGGAAATGGAACCCAATCTGACGGATTAGTTATTAAATACTCCCAGCTGACAGGTGTTCAAAATACCATCAATGAAATCCCGGAAACATTCTCACTTTCACAGAACTA
>JAEYVS010000049.1 GCA_023429265.1 Bacteroidota bacterium
GCCTACTACGCCTTCGACTCCGAAATATCGGTAATATCAAACTACTCATTCCCAAGCCCCAGCTTGGGAATGCAAACTATCATCCTCGGCTTCGACTTCAATGTCGACCCTATGTGCGCAGTAGAAATGATAATAGATGGTGACACCCGGATCCAGACCGACGAATACCTCATCCATTCATCCAATACAGGCGAGTTATGCGAATACATCATCGCCCGCCTGAATGAAAAATATGAACGTGGCACTGAGATTATCATCACAGGAGACGCCTCCGGACATTCCAAAAAATCATCCAGCCTGGGCAGCACCGATTACAGCATAATAAAAGAGTACTTTGATCAAACAGGATATAAGGTGAAGTATTGTCCGCCCCGTAAAAATCCTCCGGTGCGGGAAAGAATAAATTATGCCAATAAAATGTTCGAAACCGGTAAATACCTGATAACACAGAATTGCAAGCTCTCAATCCGTGACCGCGGGCTAGTCACCTGGAAGCAGGAGACGGACGGATTCATCATCGACAAATCCCGCCCGGATATTTCGCACCTCTCAGACGCCGGAGACTACGCCCTCTGGGCGAGCAGAAGCGTGGATAACACCGGGAATGGGATTAATGCAATTGAAACATACGGAGTACAGAGGGAATATGGGTGATTGCCAAAAACGAGACATTAGACTTTAGACTTTTAACTTTTAACTTTGGACTTTGGACTCTTGGATTAAAACAGTCTCTTATCAAAAGGTGTCTTCATCACCTTCTCGATCTTCACTTTCGTAATGTCAGGATGTAAAGGATTAATTAAGTAGTTATAGGATTCCGGTACTATCGATGATGGTACCTTTAAAATTAGTGCAGTTCTTTGACGTATGAAATTATCACCAATTGTTGTAGTACCATAAATGATTGGAAAATCATTCCACTTTTTCGGAAGTGAGGATTCATCGACCGCTTCGAGATTATCATCCGGCACCGATAGTGATATCATCACAAAATCATCCGGTATCGATGTTCTCGGGATGTGAACCAGCACCTCCAGCATGCAGAGAGCAGCGCTTTCAGAGGTGTAGAGCATCGGCACCCCTTTGCTGTTCCATCTGCCTCCGAATTGTTCCGCTCCCGCGCCTGACAGGTCTTTATGATATTTGCTTTTGCATATCCTGTAGACTATCATGCAAAAATACCATGCTCGATGCGGGACAGCTCATCCATCAGGATGTCCACTCCGAATGAATTTGTTAGGAGGTCTATTGGCTTTTTATTTTTTAGGAAAGAATTTTGGGTCATTAGCCAGTGACGGAATTTTTCCTTTGAGCCGAAAACTTCCTTGCCTTTTTCGTCGAGTTGTTTTAGCTCGAGTATCCTTTGGGAGTGGAGAGCTGAAAATGTTTTGTGCTCTTTTTTGTATCGCTGCAATGTTCTTTCGGATAACTCCAGGAGATTGCTGACCTTATTGTATGGTATGACATTCTCTCTTACAAAGTCTTCGAATTCGTTGTATTTTAGTCCTTTATTTGCCTTGTTGTAAAGTGAATATTTGTCCATTTTATAAAACTTTTTTATTGCGTCAATTTTCCTTATAATGTACGACATTTGTCGCAATCTTAAAATACCAATTTTATTACCCCTACACAAATGACTGATAATACAGGTGATAATAAATTCTGGAAAGTGCTCTCGACCAGCAAAGGTTTTACGGGAGACTGGATAGATATGAATGTGGATGATGTTGAGCTTCCTGATGGAAAGGTCATCAAGTTCGAAGCCGTACATTATCATAATAATGGCGTTGGCATTGCCGCTGAGAATGATAAAGGCGAGATAATTCTTGTAAAAAGCTACCGGTACATTAATGACTTCACAGGCTGGGAGATACCGGCAGGAACCATCGACAAGGGAATGCATCATTCCGATGTCATCATAAAAGAGCTAAAAGAAGAAGCCGGCTGTGAAATGGACAGGGAAGATCTGAAATACCTCGGTTTCCATTATGCTTCCATCGGCTCCAGCACTCAGCAATTTCACTGTTACCACGGCAAGAATGTCCGCCAGGTAACCTCCGAGCTCGATGCAAATGAAATCCAGGACGCAAGATGGTTTTCAAAGGATAAGATAAGGCAGATGATTATGGAGAATGAGATCAAGGACGGGTTTAGTCTGTCGGTATTACAGAGAGTATTGCTAAATTATTGATTCTAAATGGTTAAGTGTGGAACTAATTTTCTATATAAACTGTAATATATATTGAATGAATGCATAGAAAACATTATTATTGTATAGATTTTACATCGCTTGGGATAGCATCCCTTGCCACGCCCTGAGCAATCAGGGCTTTTTCTTTATATAGCCCATTCTGATGCCTAAAAGAGTAATATTTTATATAGATGGATTCAATTTATATTATGGCATGATATCGGCTACTCGATATGATAAGTATAAAAATTATAAATGATTAAATCTCCAATTACTTGCTGAAAACATAGTAAAGCCATTTCAAGAAGTTGTTACCGTAAAATATTTTACATCAAATATCACCGGCGAAAAAGATAAACTCAAAAGACAAAGAACTTATATTGAGGCATTATCAACTTTGCCAAAAATAAAAATATATTATGGCACTTATCAAATAAAAAAATCCTTTGATAAAAACATTCAACAACATGTCACTTATCCCATTGAAAAAAAATCTGATGTTAACCTGGCCTGTCAACTTTTACTAGACGCATTCAAAGGAAATTTTGATTATGCATATATCATTTCCGCTGATAGCGACTTACTGCCTCCGATGGAAATTATCAAAGAAAATTTTCCCTACTTGACTTTGGTTGCTTGTTTTCCTCCCAGACGATCAAGCAGTGACATCAAAGCTACAACACATGGAATTCATTATATTAAGGAAAAAGTATTATCCCGGTCACAGTTACCACTGAGTGTAACTAAGCCGGATGGCACGGTTTTGAATAAACCTGAAGAGTGGTTTTAGTTTTACTCCGGTATCAGCTTGCTCCGGCTATTAATAATATCCATATCGGTGCGTCTTGGAAAATTCAGCCATATATAGAGCAATGAAACCAGTAGCCCGAATGTAGCATAAATGAAATTGTAATTAATGAATAGATTAGTAACTATGCAGAATAAGGCTCCCATATCACACATTGCAAATGCTACTATGTAAACACCAAAGTATGTATTGGCAAAGTTCTCATTATTTACACTTTTCAGGCGGGCTTTCCTTATATAAACAGACGAGATGCATATCAATGGACAAACAATTATGGATATAAGATTCAGTATTGCCATATCTTTATTGACATTTGACTGTCCTACAAATAATCCTGCTCCATAAATAATGATTAATCCCAGCGAGATGGCAAAACCCAATATTTTAATCCTTCTGGAGATTGCTTCATATCTTACCAGGGTTACAAGCGGTATGTCTTTATTCATCTAAAATCTGTTTAAAATTGTTTGTATTTCAAAATAATATTATTTTAAAGAAAAGTTAATTCCCTAATTATTATTAATGTCAGGAAAAGCAGTAATTACAACTCCCCTGTCGGGTGAAAAACTACCCGGTGATGACGGAGATTTTGTCAGTAGGGTCAGGCCGCGTGAGTTCAGCGAGTTCATAGGACAGGAAAAGGTCAAAGAAAATCTGAAAGTCTTCATCGAAAGCTCCAAAAAGCTGGGCGAATCTCTTGATCACGTGCTTTTCACAGGACCGCCCGGACTGGGAAAAACCACGCTCGCTCATATAATTGCGCACGAGCTGGATGTAGATATTATCATTACATCCGGTCCTATTATAGAGAGGCCCGGCGACCTGGCAGGTATGCTGACGAAGCTCAAAGATAAAGAGATATTATTCATTGATGAGATACACCGCATTCCTAAAGTAGTGGAAGAATTTCTTTACTCCGCTATGGAGGAGTACAGGCTGGATATTATGGTCGACCAGGGACCTGCCGCGAGAAGCATCCCGCTGAAGTTAGAAAGATTCACGCTGATCGGCGCGACAACAAGGCAGGGACTTTTATCATCACCTATGCTGGACAGGTTTGGAATTACATCGCATCTTGATTATTATAATAATGAAAATCTGAGCAAAATCGTAAAGCGTTCCGCTAAAATACTCGGTATAGAGATATCCGATGACGGGTGCCACGAGATAGCCAAGCGAAGCAGGGCAACACCCCGTATAGCTAACAGGCTTCTGAGAAGGACCCGTGACTTTGCGATAGTAAAAGGAACCGGAAACATAGACAAAGCCATTGCAGAATATGCTCTGGAATCCCTCGGCGTGGATGACTACGGGCTGGACAAGCTCGACATAAAAATACTCGAAACAATAATTGTAAAACATAACGGCGGACCGGTCGGGTTGAATACGATCGCTGCATCCATTGGAGAGGATGCCGGCACCGTAGAGGACGTTTATGAGCCATTTTTATTAATAGAGGGCTTCATCAGGCGTACACCCAAAGGACGCGAAGCAACAGACCTTGCTTACAAACATCTTGGAATGAAAAAAACCTCCTCCGGTAAAAAGGGACCGGATGGAGCAACTTTATTTGACAACTAAAAAGATAAACAAAAATGAATAACACATCAAAATTCATCTTAGCTTTGTTTATATGTGTCGCTTTCATTCTCGGGTGCTCTATGTTAAATAAGCTGAAAGAAGAACTGGGAGAAAAAGAACCTGAAAAGGAGACGCTGAAAGAAGTTACTACGGGCGATGAAGGTTCATATATGGACCTCGAATACTACAATAAATACATCGCTGAATCAAACGACCTATCTGAAGCCCTCGAAAACGTTCAGAATGCATACATCAGTAATGTCCCTGAACCAAAATCAATAAAAAAGGGTTCTATGATACTGGTAGTAATGGCTGATACTTATCTTAATTTTCTGGATACTGAGCTCAAAGACCAGGACCGCTCTCTCAATGACGGCGGGGAACTCAGCAAACTCGAAGCCAGCGAAGAGATGAAGGAGACCATAGAAGCAGATTACCGCGACTGGATGACAACAATCCGTTCATACTCTGAGACAGCAAAGAAAGTCTTTGCGTATTATAAGAACAATGATTATAAAGACGATCTTTCAAAAGCAGAACCCTACGATAAGGAAATCCAGGACAAGTATAAAAAATGCATCGATTCATATAATAAGCTCATTGGAGACCTTAAGAAGTTTAAACCTGCACGAGATGAGCGTGACCCCGATGATTATTCCAATCCTGATGAAAAAGCCGTTGTAATTCTTGAAAATGCATTATATAAAGTACTAGACCAGTCCGATCTTTACATCACCGAATTTAAAAAATCGGATATTCCAAATGCAGACGAATTGAAAAAGCAGCAGGACGATTTGCAAAAAGTTTTCGATGAAGAGTATTCCAAAGTAATGGATGCTCCTTTTACCGAGAAGTCAAAGTATTTAAAATACAGCTTTGAGGATTATTTCAGTAAAATGACCCGGCAGCTTCTGGAAAGTTCTGCAGATTTCATTAAAGTACTTGAGACAGGGAATACAAAAGATTATAAATACAAAAATGCTTACGACGCTGTAACAAGGAATTATAATTATGTAATAGATGCCTACAATTCATCTATTAATAGTTTAAATAGTTTTGTAGTTTATTAATGAACTTAATACAGGAACCAAAGAATGAAAAAAGCGATTAAACAATCTCTCATTATTCTGCTGATTGCGGTAGTGCTCGGGCTTGTGGTCAATTTCCTTAATCCCGACGGCATTGCGCTTGTAATGGATACGGATAAGTATTCCACCGAAGTAGTGGATCCGCCTAATACTTCCAATGAGCAAACCAATACTACACAGGAGAATATCGATCTTTCTAATCCTAATGTTCCTCCGACAAATCAAAAACCGAAAAACGAAGTTCCGATAAAGGTCAGCGGTGATTTCGCAAAGCAATTATTTGACAGGAAAGCTGTATTTGTCGATGGCAGACCGGCTGAAGAGTTCGCTCAGGAGCACATCCCCGGCGCAATCAATATCCCTTACCTGGATATGGTAAAAAAAACACCGGAAGAAAAAAAGCAGATGGTAAAAGACATCAATCCAAATGCCGTTGTAGTAACATATTGCAGCGGAACCAAATGTGACATCAGCATAGATGTCGCGTATGAGCTTTACGACCTTGGTTATACAGCCGTCAATATTTATCTTGGCGGGCTGGAAGAATGGAAGCAAAAAGGATTTCCAACAGAAAAATAAAACTTAATGAAAGATTTTTTAGCGAATAAATATTTACAAATAATATTAAGGCTCATAATCGGCGGATTATTCATTTATGCATCCTACGATAAATTATTCAATCCGGCAGAGTTTGCAGATATTGTCAAAGGTTACCAGATACTTCCCCTTGGACTGGTAAACATATTCGGGATTGTACTTCCATATGTAGAGTTCATCGCGGGTACCTTTTTGGTGTTCGGGGTATTTAAGAAAGGAAGCGCTCTGACGATTTCAGTGCTTTTAATAGTGTTTTTACTGGCACTTATCAGAGCTCAAATCCTGGGATTAGATATCAACTGCGGATGTTTTTCTCTTGAAACAAACGGGGAAAAATCCAATATTCCTATGAGAATACTGGAAGATATTCTAATGCTGGCAGGTTCGCTGATAATATACTTCTTCAGCGACTCAAGAAAAAAAGCCGGAACAACGGCTGAAAGCGAATTAAAACAAGAAGGAGAAATTCAAAATGTCTGATTTTTTAAAGACCAAAAGCGCAAAAACATCGTTTTTCGGGATAGGTTTGGCTGCAATCGTTGCTATTATGTTTTTTGTAGTTTCAAATAACAAGATATCTGCATCGGATTCAGCTGCAACACTTGTATTCTATGAAACAACTCACGATTTTGGAACAGTACCTGAAGGACCGCAATTAGAGTACAATTTCAAGTTCGTTAATAAAGGTTCTACTCCTTTAAAGATAGATAAGGTTTCTACCTCGTGCGGATGCACAGGCGCAACAACTAATGGAAAAGATTCTTACGGTAAAGGCGAGGAAGGTACGATACACGTTACATTCAATACAAGAGGAAGAAGCGGAGTACAGGAAAAAACACTTATGGTTTACTCAAACGACTCCAAGGAGCCTCAACAGGTTTTAAAGATCGTTTGCAATATAGATCCTAACGCAAAATAAGATTTACTTATATATAAGGATTTTAAAGCCCCGTTCAGTTGAGCGGGGTTTTTTATATACTTATCTCTTCCAGATGGTCTTTTTCCTTTATAATGGATATATCCTTTTTCTTCCACTTACCTCTCTTAAACCAGATTGCCATAAGTATTCCTTTGCATAAGTTAGATGCTCCCAGTGCTATCCATATTCCGTTTAATCCCAGCACCGGCGCAAGCAGCGCTGCAAGCGGGATTCTCAGTATGTTAAACGGCATCGTAATGACAGCAGGAGGCACCGTATCACCCGCGCCTGAGAATGCTCCTTCGAGCACCACTTCAACCGCTGTAAATATCAGAACCAGCGCGGCTATTCTATTGTAATCGGACGCAGCTTTAATTACAGCAGGGTCGTTAGTAAAAAATGAAGCCACCTCCGCACTGAAAATAAATAATGCCGCGGAATAGATGCTTACTATTCCCGCACAGATTACTACAATTCGCCAGGCAAGTTTTTCCGCTTCTTCCTTTTTCTTCGCGCCGACTGCCTGTCCCACCATAATGGTCGCTGCCAGGGTAAATCCCATACATATCTGGAAGGCAACTGACTCTGACTTATGACCTATTCCCATAGCCGCCAGTCCTGTAGGTCCGAACTCAGCCACAAACCTCGCCACAAATACATATATCATCGAGAATGCCAGCCCATTAATGGCTACCGGTGAGCCTATCTTGAATGTCTCTTTAATTATGGAGAAATTCGGGGTGTATTTTTTGATGGAGTTTAAAAGCTCCCGTCTTCTTGCGATTACATAGCCTATCACATAAGAGAGCAGATAGGAAAACAAAGTTGCATATGCAGCTCCGCTCAATCCGTACTCCAGAATTCGCTCACCATTCCATTCTATGCCGAATATCAATAATGGTGTAATGAAGAAATTCAGCGCTACGGCAATCATAAGCAAATAAAATGGAGTCTTTGTGTCGCCATATCCCCGGAATACAGCGCTGATGGTATCCCTCAAAGCAAGGCAGGGAAGCCATATGAGTATTGGTATGAGATAATAATTTGCCTGGATGATCTCCGGTTCGCTCAGATCCATAATATAATAAAGCCCGGGCACTATGGGAATCATAAGCCAACCCACAATAACCGCAAAAAAGAAGCTGTTTACAACGTTTATTGTACTGATCCTTTTTGCAAGGAAACTGTTTTTAGCGCCCACAGCCTGGGCGACGAGAGCATTTAATCCGAGAGATATAACCTCAGTAAGTGATATTACACCCCAGATAATGAATGTTGCTACGGTCAGGCCTGCCAGCTGAGGACTTCCCAGTTTTCCCACCCAATACGCATCAATAATGGAAAACGATGATTTCGTAATGGTATATAGTACTGCCGGGAGGGCTAAATTGAGGATTTTTCTATTGAGCGAAATGCCTGTCATCGTGGTTTGTCAAAATAATCTAATTTGGAGTCAATTTATATCCAAATCAGTTTATATTTTCCTCGGAAACTCTTAAATTAGGATTATAAACTTCTGCATTGTCACACGAAATTAACATTCCGGATACCGCAACAAAAAGCGAAACCTATAATCTGCTCTTAAAGCAGATTGACTTTTTATTACAGGATGAAGATAATATAATAGCTAATATATCAAACATCACTTCAGTTCTCAAATATTCACTCAAAGATATCATCTGGGTAGGATTTTATTTTTATGACCCCCAAAAAAAGCAGCTCGTCATTGGTCCTTACCAGGGAAAAGTACCTTGTACCCGTATTGATTATGGAAAGGGTGTATGCGGACAGGCATTACAGCGGAAAGAAACTCTTGTCGTACCTGACGTGGAAAATTTTCCCGGTCATATCTACTGTGACTCTGCCTCCCGTTCGGAAATAGTGGTACCTATCATTGTGGACGGAATCGAAAAAGGAGTACTCGACCTGGACAGTGATAAGCTTGAGAATTTTGACTCAACAGATAAGGATTACCTGGAGCAATTAGTCAAGAATATAAGCGGATTGTTTACAAAATGAATAAAAATACCCTTTTAAATAAAGTGAAGTATAAATCTTCATTAAGAAAGGATACGGCGGAGAAGCTTTTCGACAGGATGTTTGAGATGATCCGGGAAAGCGTGAAAGAAAAGCGGTATTTTGAAATTGAGGAATTCGGAAAATTCGAGATCCTACATAAGCATATGTATAAAGAGTTCGACACAAAAAAGAAAACCGACATTCTGATTCCTCCCAAAGATAAAATTTTATTTACACCTTCCCAGACATTACTGGATAATATAAATTCCGGTAATGAATAAAGACGAACTGGTCATTAAGCTTGCGGAGGAATTCGGCATTTCCACCATAGATATTTATCATTTTGTGAATACCGTAGTGGAATCGATGCAAAAAGCTTTTAGAAAGGGAAAGAATGTCAATATTACGGAATTCGGAAAATTCAATGTTCTCACAAGAAAGAATGACAAAGGTGAATCATTTAAGACTCTGTCGTTTTCTCCTGTTAGAAAATTCGCTGAAGACATTAATTTCAGGTTCAATAACCTTTCATCGATACCCCTTAAGTCCGGAATGAATGAACCTGAATTGACTGAAGTTATAAATACGGATAATAATCAAAAAACCCTAAATTATACCATTATGAGCGACAAGGATAAATATGATGATAATCTTATTAGGGATGAGTTTCCCGAGGATTCTTCAATGGATTCGATCGAAGCTTTCATTCGCAGCAAACTTGAAAAAGGCACCGGCAGTAAGGAAGTGAATACCGATGATGAGATAGGAGGAATGAAAGAATTCGAGCTCCCTCATACAATAATCGAGCTGCATAATGACATAACAGGGGAAGATGTAATTGAAGAAACTCCATCCCAAATTCAGGACGCAACTGAAAATAGCGATCCCTCAGGTAGCAATGAAAATGACCTGGCTAAAATAATAGAAGAAAGAAAGAAGGCTCTTGGACAAACTTCAACCGAGGATTCACAAAGTAACATTTCTGATACACCACTGGAAGAATCCCATACCGTGATAAATGAGAACGGGGAAAGTTTCAACGAATTCAAAAACTTTGACGAAGAAAGAAACGCAGAGCTAAGCAAGATAATCGAGGAAAGGAATAAGATAATTTCCGACATAAACTCAATGGTGCATACTACTGAAAATTATGTTTCCGAAGAACCAAAACAAGAAATTTCCAATAACTACGAAGGTTTCCCGGCAGACATTGAGGAAAAAATTGAAGAACAGATAGACGAGCCTAAATATCACAAAGTTGAAACACCAATTGAGAATCCAATCGATAATGCAGCAGATAGTAATACCGAAAAGGAGAATGTTAAAGAAATAACGTATGAACAGCCGGTGCAAAATGAAATTTCTGACATAACTAATGATATTAAGGAGGAGATCGAGAGAAATTCATTTCCTCAGGACCATTCGCTGG
>JAEYVS010000090.1 GCA_023429265.1 Bacteroidota bacterium
TAGATTTCATGACAGTTGTTCCTTCATCCATAAAGACCTTTTTCTTTGGATTTGCAGTTGGAATGATAGGCTGTTATGAGGGCTATAATGCCGACAGAGGAACCGAAAGCGTTGGGGTAGCAGCAAACACAGCTGTAGTTGTTTCGTCCCTCGCGATTATAATAATAGACATGATAAATGTTCAAATAACTTCATTACTGTCATAAATGACCAAAGATAAGGAAGAAATAAAAGCGGAAGAAAAAAGGGACCATTTGTCCGAAGAAATCGATAAGAAGATCAGTGAGGGCGAATCCCCTGCTGAAAAATCCACCATATTTGAGAATGAGAAAGGTTATATTTTGGAATTGGAGGATGTGCAAAAGGCGTTTGGAAGCAATGAGGTCTTAAAGAGTGTAGATCTTAAAGTAAAGAAGACAGAGACTATAGTAATACTGGGAAAGTCCGGAACGGGAAAATCCGTAATATTAAAATGCATCATAGGACTAATACAGCCTGATCACGGTGTCATTAAAGTACTTGGTGAAGACATTACGACTTTAAAAGGAAAAGAGCTTGAGACCCTGCGAAGAAAGATGGGTTTTTTATTCCAGGGTGGCGCGTTATATGATTCAATGACTGTGAGAGAAAATCTGAAATTTCCTCTCGAGAGAATGCCCGGTAATGTAGAGGGAGACATGGATGAAAAAGTAGAAAAGGTTTTAAAAGAAGTAGACCTGGTAAAAGCAATAGATAAAATGCCGTCAGAACTTTCAGGCGGTATGCAAAAAAGAATTGCACTTGCCCGGACCATCATACTGGAGCCGGACATAATTTTGTATGATGAACCGACAACGGGACTTGACCCTGCAACTTCGAAGGAAATCAGCGAATTGATACTTCAAATGCAGGAAAGCCGAGGTGTAACCTCTCTAATAGTTACACACGACATGCCCTGTGCGGAAATAGTATCTAACCGAATCGAGATATTGAAAGACGGAGATTTCTTTGTAGAAGGGACATTCGAAGAATTACGAAAATCTGATGATAAATTTGTAAAAGGATTTTTCGAATTTTATTAAAAATTAATTTAGACTCATATGGAAAAAGCAAAATATATTAAATTAGGATTTTTCATTATTCTGGGACTTGTATTATTCCTCTTTGCAATATTTTACATCGGAGGACAGCAAAATCTCTTTACGAATACGATAATGATTTATTCTGATTTTGAAACTGTAAGCGGATTAAGCGAAGGGAGCTCTGTAAGATATTCGGGCATACAGGTTGGCACTGTGGAGAGCATCGGCATAACCGGTGTAAACAAAGTCACAGTCGGAATGAGGATAAAATCATCGGAAAAAGAGTTTATTAAAACTGATTCTCGCATACTCATTGCTTCTGACGGATTGGTAGGAAATAAAATTGTAAACATATCACAGGGCAGTCCTGATAAACCTGAAGTAAAAGATGGAGATTACCTCCCCTCGGAGAAACCGGCAGAATTGCAAGATATTATCGAAAATCTTAATAATTCAACAGAGGAAGCTCAGCAGGTAGCCAAAGATATTGCGGAAATAGTTGATAAAGTAAACAGCGGAACAGGAACATTAGGTCAGTTAATTAATAATGAGAGTTTATATAACAATGTCGATTCTACTATGAGAATGTATGCACAAATTTCCTCAAACATAAATAACATTATATCCAAAGTCTCCGGAACAGTGGACCAGGTATCCCAGGAAATATCGGTATTTTCTGTTAGTTTGCGGAACATAACCACTGATTTTGAACAAATCGCAACCAAACTGAATTCAAACCAGGGACTTGTTGGTGTGCTATTGACTGATACTACTTTCGCAAGCAACGTGAGAGGAATAATAGAGAATGCTAACCAGACTACATATAACCTCGAACAGGGATCGCTGGGATTGTACCAGAATATGGAAGCTTTGAAACATAACTTCTTATTTAAAGGATATTTTGAGGATTTAGGCTATTGGGATATGACGGATTTTGAGCAAAAGATGGAAATCCGGGAATCAATGCTGAGACAGCGTGAGTTTGAGCTTGAGCAGAAAGCAAAGAAACTAAGGGAACTTGAAGAAGCTCTCGATCAAATTAACCGTAGAATAGACCAGGAAACAGGTGAAACACCACCTGACACCAGCAAAAACAAAGGTAAATAATTTATCATTAATTATTTAAATATCACTTTATAATTTTAGTTAATATCTTTATTTTTACAAAATCCATATTTTTCAAAAGAAAGATATTAACAATAATAAAATCATAAATTAAGGAGAATTAATTATGACTACTGCTGAAATTCAAGCTAAAGTCCAGCAAGCCATTGTAGATAAATTAGGTGTTGAAGAATCAAAAGTTACAACTGAAGCATCATTCATAAATGATCTGGGAGCAGACTCACTCGATACAGTTGAACTTGTAATGAAGTTTGAAGAAGAATTTGACATTAAGATTCCCGATGAAGATGCCGAGCAGATCCAGACCGTTGGAGACGCAGTTACCTACATAGAGAATAAGCTTACCAGCGCAGACGCAGCCGAGTAACACAGGGTACCTTATTTATTATTTAACTTAGAGAATGGGAAAAAGAGTAGTAGTAACAGGGTTAGGAGTAGTTACTCCGATAGGGCTAAACATAGATGAATTTTGGTCTTCATTAACCGCCGGTAAAAGCGGTGTTGGTGAGATCACCTATTTTGATACCAAAGATTTTGATACAAAATTTGCCGCCGAGCTAAAGGGATTCGATCCGTTGAATTTCATGGACAGAAAACTGTCTCAGAGAACGGATCCATTCACACAATACGCGCTGGCTGCCACAAATATGGCAGTTAAGGACAGCGGAGTAGATTTTGAAGGAATGGATAAGAACCGGGTTGGAGTAGTTTACGGCTCAGGTATCGGAGGAATGTGGACATATGATAAACAGCAGAATAACCTTTACAAAAGAGACGGTAACCCTGATAGAATAAGCCCGTTTTTTATTCCAATGCTCATAGCTGACATAGCTGCGGGCAGGATTTCAATGGAATACGGACTAAAGGGACCAAACTATGCCACCACATCAGCCTGTACTACTTCAGCTCATTCAATTATAGACTCTGTAATGATAATCCAGCGCGGAATGGCGGATATGATGGTAACCGGAGGAGCAGAAGCTGTTATTTGTCCGATGGGAGTTGGCGGATTCAACGCAATGAAAGCCCTTTCAACCAGGAACGATGACCCCCAGAAAGCATCGCGTCCGTTCGATAAGAACAGGGACGGTTTTGTTATGGGAGAAGGCGGAGCAACTCTAATCTTAGAGGAGCTTGAATCTGCAAAAAAACGCGGTGCAAAGATTTACGCTGAAATAGCAGGGATAGGTATGAGCGCTGACGCGTATCACATAACAGAGCCCGCTCCTGAAGGCGAAGGTTTTGCAAATGCAATGATAGCATCACTTAGAGATGCAAATCTTAGCGAAAATGACATCGATGTCGTTAATGCTCACGGCACATCGACATACTATAATGACTATAATGAGACTATGGCAGTTAAACGAGTATTCGGAGAAAGAGCATACAAAATACCGGTTCATTCGGTAAAATCAATGATAGGTCATCTTCTCGGAGCAGCAGGCGCTATAGAAGCCATTACATCAATTTTGACAATTAAGAACGGTAAGATCCCTCCCACCATTAACTATGAGGAGAAAGACCCTGACTGTGACCTTGATTATGTAACAGAAGGAGCCCGAGATATGGATGTAAAGACCGTCCTTTCGGATAATTCCGGTTTTGGCGGCCACAATACATCCATAATATTTAAAAAATACGAAGACTAAACGAAGTTTTACGCCGGGAAAACAACATGTTCAAATTTCTTAAAAGTTTTAAAAGGCTTCTTCCCACTTTAAAGAAGTCCCCTCCCGAGGATAACGCATATACACGCACCGTCAAACGAATCGACTTTGTTGGATTTCAAAAAGCTATTCATTACACGATTGTAAAAAAAGAGTTTTTCATCACAGCTCTTACCCACCGCTCTTATGTCAATATCAAAAAAGAACATCTAAAAGCAGGTCTGATCTCCAATGAGCGCTTGGAATTTCTGGGAGATGCTGTTTTGGATCTCGTGGTAGCAGAGTATCTTTATAAAAACTTTCCAATGAATGAGGAAGGAGATCTGACAAAATTCAGGTCAATCCTTGTTAATAAGAGGTTCCTTGCAGAACGAGCAAAGAATATAAACCTCCAGGAATACATTCTTGCCTCATTTACAGCCATTAAATCGATCCAGGAAGGCTATGACGCAATACTCGCAGATGCTTATGAAGCTATAATTGGCGCAATTTTCCTTGATTCAGGATATGAGGCGGCACAGGAGTTCTTAAAAGAGGAGATATTTGTAAAACTGGACATTAAATGGCTGGATGAATTCGATGAAAACCACAAAAGTAAATTTTTGGAGTATTCCCAAGCACATACAGAATATGTACCTGAATATACAGTAATTAAAGAAGAAGGACCAGAGCATAATAAATTGTTTACTGTAGAAGTCTATCTGAATACTACCAGCCTTGGAGTTGGGCAGGGTCGCTCCAAAAAACAAGCAGAGCAGATGGCAGCCAAGAACGCAATGGACAATCTTGATAGAATTGAGCCATATTTGAAGAAAAAAAAGCAAAAATAAAATAACGTTAATGTATTAATTTGTTATAGTTTAGGCTTGACTTTAGTGCATTGTACAGATATATTTGTATCAGAAATTCAGAATATAAAACAGGAGAACTATAGGAGATTTTTGACGATCTATTAACTAACTCAGTTTCAATGAAATAATATCCACAAGCCATTTATTAAGGATTATCCTGATAAGCTTTAATAAGTGGTTTTTTTATTTCAGCGAAACGAATCTTAATCAGAACTTTATTGGGACAATATACATTTTATTGGGTAAAGAAAAACAAAGTAAAACATGGGCTCAATTAAGATATTATCAATAATACTTTTACTACTTGTCTCAGTAGTATCATTTGCTCAGGACCAGCGGGAGCCGGAGCGAAAAGAACTTGAAAAACGAACAGAGGATTTTATACCTCAGGATGTCCGTCCGGGTGATGATTTTCGTATCACCGCCTCGACCAGCTCCTATATAGAAATAGAATTTAATCCCATTTACCTGAGCGCATTTGATTTTGTTGGGGCAGTATCTCCCAGCGCTATAGGATCACCTGATGTTAAATTCCGAAGTTTCCCTGTATTTTTGCCGGGAGCTGTAAACAACAGGTTAGAAGTGCTTGATTATAAATATGAAGACGTACAGAATGTAGATATACTTCCCGTACCCACTCCGATACGATCCGGAGATAATATGAAGATAGATTTTGAATTCATTAAGAATGATGAAGCATACTCGACCAATGGTTTTATCCCGAAAGAAGCAGCGTCACTCGATGCAGTTTCAATATTCAGGAATAAGTATTTCTCAAACGCACTTGTAAATCCTCTTTTATATAATCCCGTAAGCAAGACTGTAAGAAGATATACATACATAAAGTTCAGAATAACATTCGGGAGTACTCCAATTACCACCAATAAGCATCAATCATATGAAGAAATCCTTTTCTACAGGGATATGGCAATAAATTCAAATGTGGCAATGAACTGGTCCACACCCGAATTTAACAACGTAATTGATTCATACCCATCCAATAGTGTATTGCAGACCGGAGATTTTTACAAAATTGAAGTAAAAGAAACCGGGATGTATAGAATTGATAAAAGTTTTTTACAGAATGCCGGAATTAACGTAGATGGAATAGATCCGAGGACAATAAAGATATATGGGAACGGCGGTAGAGAAATTCCGTTCAATAATGCACTCCCCTTTCCTACTGACCTTGTGGAGAATAAGATAATGGTAGCAGGCGAAGATGACGGGGTTTTCAACAATGAAGATTATGTAGTTTTCTTTGGCAGGAGCCAGAGCGACTGGACATATGATCCAAGCCAGGCAGGTGCTTCGATAGCGCCCTACAATCATTATACAAACCCATTTTCCAAGTCAAATTATTACTGGATCACATTTGGAGGAGGAAACGGTTTAAGAATGCAGTTAGTGAATTCACCTAACTCACCTAATCCGCTGCAGCTTCCTTTTTTCTATGATAAATTTTTTGATGAAGCAGACGTAAATAATCTTGGCGCAACGGGAACATTATGGTTTAGTCAGAGAATAGGACCCGGTGAGAGCTTTAATTTTAACAAAACTCTTATAGGATATGTCCCCGGACAGCCTGTTGAGATAAGAGCGCTTTATGGTAATGGAACCCGTAACACATCAGCATATTTTGAGTTTAATGAATCTGCCTCGGGATATAACGGGATATTCCAGGTTTTTGGATATGGCGGAGATTTTTCTCACATTAATCTCACTAGCCACAGGTTTACGTTCACGCCTGGCAGTGAAAACATAAATCTCAGGATATCACTTCCCTCCAACCTGAATGCTCCTACGGTAATAGGATATTATGACTGGGTGGAATTTAAGTATCCAAGAAGATTTACAAGCGCGGTGAATAACTATCTGGGCTTTCAGGCAAACGACACAACAGGATTATTTGAGTATAATGTAGCTACTTTTTCGACCCCCGATGTAAATATATATGATGCTACAGATGAATATAACATAAACAGAATAAATCCTATATCTTACAGTGGCGGGACAGCGAGATTTCAGGCAAATCACACCTCAGGTACCCCCGGGTCTTATTACGTGGTCGGCGGAACGAATTACAAGACTCCCCTATCGATATCATCTAAGGTACCTAACCAGAATCTTCACGGTATAACCGAAGGCGCAAGCTTTGTAATAATAAGTCCCAAGGAATTCATTCCTGCTGCTCAAAGACTGAAGAATCTGCGTGAAACTCCCGGACCGGCATATTTAAAAACGATGGTAGTCGATATTGAGGAAATATACAATGAATTTTCGGGAGGTCTTCTGGACCCGATGGCGGTAAGAAATTTCCTAAAGAAAGCCTTCAATACCTGGAATGAAAGACCCGTCTATGTTTTCTTTTTAGGCGACGGTCATTATGATTACAGGAATATCTACAATCTCCCGGATAAGAATTATCTTCCCCCGATGCAAAAATCGAATACATCCGCCGATGAGATTCTAAGCTATCCCAGTGATGATTTTGTAACAAATATCAATGATACCATAATTGGAAATGTACAGGCTGTCAAACCTGATTTTTCGATAGGCAGGCTTTGTGCAAATTCATTGAATGAAGCAAATTCTTACATTGATAAAATATATAAATATGAAAATCCTTCCTCATTTGGATACTGGAAAAAGAAAAATATGTATGTAGCAGATGATGGATGGACAACTCATTCTCCCGGAGGTGAAGGCGCAATACATACCACGCAATGCGAATTTGTTGCAGAGGTAAAAACTCCGCCTGATTTTGAAAAAGAGAAAATTTACATAGTCAATTACCCTACAGTGATCACTCCGCAGGGACGAAGGAAGCCACAGGCAAACTTAGACATAATCCGCGGATGGAATGAAGGACGGCTTGTAATAAATTACACAGGGCACGGAAGCGCTGACCTATGGGCGCACGAACAGATTTTCGAAAGACAATCATCTATTCCTCAACTAAATAACAGCGAAAATTATCCATTTGTAACGATCGCAAGCTGTGACCTGGCAAGGTATGATGACCCATTTTTTCCGAGCGCGGCAGAAGAGCTCACCAACCTATCAAACAGAGGTTCAATTGGTGTCATAGCGGCTGTGAGACCTGTATATGCATCCTCCAATGCAGCTTTTAATAATGAACTCTGGGGAAACTTTATGTATCTGAAAGATACAATGAACCTTCCTATAAGAATAGGTCGTGCAGTATTCAATACCAAACAAGTTTATCACGCAGATAACGATGCTAAATATACATTAATGTGTGATCCCTCGTTGAGGGTTTCCATTCCTCAATATTTTACACGAATCGACAGCATTAATAATACTCCCGGTACTGATACTGCTGTATTAAAAGCTTTGCAGAAGGTAAAAATATCAGGAAGCGTTTTAAAAACGGATTCTACATTCTGGAATGACTATAACGGTGATATTTTCATTAAGATCTTTGATGTAAGCAGATTTTTAAACGTAATGGATTTTGGTTTTTCATTCAACTTCAGACTCGATGGTGGTTTGATATTCGCCGGAAGAACAAATGTAACGAACGGCCGATGGGAACTTGAATTCGTAGTACCAAAAGATATATCCTACAGAAACGGAAGCGGTAAACTGATTGGTTATTTTAATAACAACAGTACCGAAGGCTCCGGTTATTCTGACAGGTTTATATTAAGCGGAATTGATTCGACTGCAGCAGTGGACACAACAGGACCTCAGATAGACATATTTGTTGGCGACAGAAATTTCCGCCCCGGTGACGTAGTAAACCAGAATTCAACTCTAATTGCTGATTTCTTTGATGAAAACGGAATGAACCTGACAGGAACGATAGGACACAAGATCGAAGCAATTATCAATAACAACGAAAACAGCAAGATAGACCTGACACCGTTTTATAACGCAACCAGCGGATATCAAAACGGTTCACTGGAGTACCTGCTGGAAAATCTTGAAAGCGGAGATTACAATGTAAAGATCAAAGCCTGGGATACATATAATAATTATTCAATATCCTCCGTAGACTTTAAAGTAATGAATAACTCATCACTTGCACTGGAGAATATATATAATTATCCAAATCCGATGCAGGACAACACCAGCTTCTTATTCAACCATAATTTTGACACTCCTTTGGACGTAAAGGTAAAGATTTATACTGTAAGCGGCAGACTTATTAAAGAATTGATTCAAAATAATATAACGGATAAATTCGTCAAAATAGATTGGGATGGAAGAGATGATGATGGAGATAACATTGCAAATGGAACTTATATATACCGACTGGTAGTAAAAAGCCAGGACGGTAACTTTAACGAAACATCAACCGGAAAAATCGCTAAATTAAAATAATATTTATTTACTTAAATAGGAGCTTATCTTAGATGTTTAATAGTTATAAAAAACAAGTAGTATCTGCATTGCTTTTAATTCTTACACTTGGAGTAATGGGCAATGATGTATACGCACAGGATGAAAATTCTAACGTGGTATCTACAGGTGTACCTTTTCTTCTGATAGGTCCAAACTCACGTTTCGCCGGAATGGGTGAAACAGGTACTGCTATTGCAGACGACGCAACAGCAATGCACTGGAACCCAGCGGGACTGGCATTTCAGCCTTCGGGTACAGAGATCAACTTTACTCACTCGCCCTGGTTAGCAGGACTGAATATCGGGGATCTTTTCTATGACTACATTGCCGCCAAAAAAGACATAAAATCCATAAACGGAACTGTTGGAGCAAGTCTTACATACCTGAATATCGGTGAGATAATATTTACCGATGAAGCAGGAAGACTTGACCCTTCAAAAAATTATAAGGCATACGAACTTGCGCTCGCACTCGGTTACGCTACAAAACTCTCTCCTGATTGGGGTGTAGGTGTTACAACAAGATTCATTTACAGCAGGCTCTCACCTTACCAGGTTGGACAGGAGCAAGGAACCGGAACAGCATTTACAATGAGTTTTGACATTGCAGGTATGTACCGCCCAACAAAAAGCGGTCCTAAATTCCTGCGTGACAGATTCTCAGCAGGTTTAAATCTTTCAAACCTGGGACCAAAAATATCATATGTGGATGTCGACCAGTCAGACCCCATCCCAACCCAGTTGAGGCTTGGGCTTGCTTATGAAATATTCAAGAATGAGGGTAACAGCCTTACAATAACCACTGACTTTGCTAAACTTCTGGTAAACAGATTCCAGAATGAGAACGGAGATTTTGAATCAGATGAATTTTACGAAGCTATCTTCACATCCTGGAGCGGCAATGTACTTTCATCCATCCAATCATCTGTCGGAGCAGAGTATTGGTATGGAAATCCAAAGCTTATCGCTTTAAGAGCAGGATATTTTTACGAAGATCCGTCATACGGAAACAGAAAGTTCATCACTTTAGGCGCGGGTATCAGGTACAGCCTTTACGGATTCGATTTTAGTTACCTTGATGCGCTTGAAGAAAACCATCCTCTTGCAAATACATTGAGGTTTGGTTTGACAGTTAACTTTAAATAAAAGAATTCAGATTTTAGATTAAAGAAGGGCTTGCAAAAGCCCTTCTTTATGTTTTTAACATATCCCGTTTAATTCAATCAGAAAACCCGGATAATGATCTTAAAGAAATTTACAATATGTTTATTAGTGCTGTTATCAGCAAATCAATTGTCATTCGCGCAAAATTCTGACGGTCCTGTATTAAAGCTTTCACATAAGCTTCGATCGGGCAATGACAGAGTCTTTACACCAAATCAGTATGATGGTATCCCTGATACTTTTAAAGTAGTGGCTATATTAGCACAGTTCCAGGAAGATAATTCCGGGCTAACTACAGGGAACGGAAAGTTTGACCTTTCCAATAAATACTTTGATCCTGCCACCCAGCGTGATACGGTAATTGATTCACCTCCATATGACAGCGCATATTTTGCAGATCATCTGGAATTTCTGAAGAACTATTATTTCACAGTATCAAACGGGCTATGTATTATCGATTACGAACTTCACAGCCAGGTTCTGACATTACCCAATAACATGGAAACGTACGCGCCAAGGCAGAATGAGAATCTTTCACGATTAGGCAATCTATTTACGGATGCGTGGACACTGGCTGATAACAATATCAACTTTAGTAATTACAATCCTCAAACCACGGCGTTTGTGATATTTCACGCCGGTGTAGGACGGGATGTAGATCTTGCATCAATACTTGGATTTGATCCGACACCATTTGACCTCCCCACGGTTTATCTTGGTTTAAATAACCTGAAAGAATTTTACGGTGGAGGATATAACGGATATCAAACTAATGAAGGCTTTTTCATTCAAAACTCACTGATCATTCCTTCTACCGAACTCAGAGAGCTGGATCTCATCAGCGGTAATTTTCTGCTGGAACTCGGAATAAATGGCATACTTTGCGCCAGTTTCGGAAGCTATCTTGGTTTACCGGATCTTTTTAATACCAATACTGGAAGTACAGCAATTGGCCGATTTGGCTTGATGGACGGACAGGGACTTTTCAGTTTCAATGGTGTATTCCCTCCTGAACCCTGCGCCTGGTCAAAAACATACCTGGGGTGGGTTGAGCCTATAACCATA
The DNA here is from genome assembly GCA_023429265.1 of Bacteroidota bacterium. Taxonomy (GTDB): domain Bacteria; phylum Bacteroidota; class Ignavibacteria; order Tepidaquicellales; family Tepidaquicellaceae; genus JAEYVS01. The sequence continues at coordinate 11,304 of JAEYVS010000090.1, forward strand.
TCAGCCGGTCAGTATAACAACTTAGCAATTAAAAATTTATCCTCGGGGCTCCATTCAGATTCATTAATGTATAAAGTTCTGATTAGCAGTAAGGAATACTTTTTAATTGAGAACAGGAACCGTGACGAAAGCGGAACCGGGCAGGTTGTGCATATGCGTAACCGCGCGTTTAATGACTCATTGACGTTTTTGAAAGATACTGAT
>JAEYVS010000150.1 GCA_023429265.1 Bacteroidota bacterium
GAAGAGCTCTTCACCCATCCGGGACTGGTAAAGGTTAAAGTATAACTCTACTTCAAACTGTGAGAATAACATTGCCGCGGGGCTCGATGTACGCATGTCAAAATCCCACTCTTTCAGCATTTTGAGATAGGGAAGATATTCGATGCTTATTCCCACTGTATCCGCGAAGGTGTCGAAGATAAATTTACACCAGTCTCTTGCCTGATGGCTGTTAATGTTATTCTGTACCAGCTTAAATTCTTCAGGTGAGAAAGTGCTTCTTGAGTTTAAAATCCTTTCTATCTGCTCTGCTCTATAGTGAGGCTCAAATGAGTTGCTTAAGTAATACGGGTAATTCTTTTGCGGACGGTTATTTGCCGTTACGATATATCCCGTATCGGGATTAAATGTGCTGGGCATTTCATTAAATGGAATGAATGAAGTCCATTTAACCTCTCCTCTCGAAGGAGTAAATGCCTTAACAGCGTCTGTTCCGGTATTTCTCACCGGCACAAATCCCGCTGCCTGGTATCCTATGTTGTTATTGACATCCGCATAAACGAAATTAAGGCTTGGCGTGCCAAAACCGCTGAGACCGTTCCTGAATTCGTTCCAGTCTTTTGACATATTCACTGTGTACATTGCTCCGATCTCATCGCTGTATTCATACCCTGTCCATTTAAAGGCTACAATATGCTCCTCGTCAATTTCTATTTTTCTTTCGCCTCTAAAGCCTGTTCTCTGCAAACCTGACACTACCGGACCAAGCTGGGTGGTATAGGTAGTATGATAATGATCATCAGTTTCGTTCTTCACCTTAATTGCTTCCTCCGTACTGTCCATCAAAAGGTATGTACTGTCGAGGAAGTATTTCATCCGGTCGGATTTATCTTTTTGCAGTATGTAAAAATCCGAATCATCAGTCATCAGGTTAGTGATTCCCCAGGAAATGTTATTGTTGCTGCCTATGACTATCCCCGGAGCGCCGGGTAATGAAAATCCTCCCATCCGCGTAGAGTTGGATTCATTATTGAGGTATATCTCATACCATTTACTTGGAACGCTCAGGCTGAGGTGAGGATCATTCGCGATGAGCGGCTTACCACTCTCCGATTTTTTTCCGCTGATCACCCAGGCATTACTTCCTATCCCCGTACCTTCTTTTACAAATTCCTTTCTGAAATTAAACATAGTCTCAAAGAATGGCTTTGCGTTATCTGTTACATATGAAATCTCTTTTCGATCAGGTGAGACGTTATTATAAGCGGTTGTGGTATCAGGAGCAGGTTGATTATCACCGGTACCTTTTATTACGAATGGACCTTTTTCAGGATCGTCAGGAAAAAACTCCTTTGCAATCCCGGGTCCGAATTTCTTGACCAGTTCTCCGTAAAGATAATCGGTGTACCACGACATATTGAGCTCCCATCCCATCATCCGCACAACCATCAGAGAATGCTCCGGCTTCCAGTACTCCGGTTTGTAATTTAGCACGTCAAACTCCAGCGGCAGTACCGTTGAGTGCTCATCAATGAAAGAGTTAACGCCTTTGCAATAGCTGTCCAGGATCTGTTTTGATTTTTCAGGTAGTTTGGGATAAAAATCATACGCGGTTTTATAAATCCCGAGAGTACGGAATAGTATGTCATAATCTAGAACATCACTTCCCATTATTTCGGCAAGCCTTCCCTCCGCCACTCTTCGTGTCAGATCCATCTGCCAGAGCCTGTCCTGCGCGTGCATATACCCGAGGGAAAAATATATGTCATTTTCATTCTCGGCATACACATACGGCACCCCGAAATTATCTTTATATATCTTTACTTCATCTTCAATACCCGGGATATTTTTAGTGCCTGTTTCTTCGTAAAAGGATTTCTCCGTGAGGTCAGTGAATAGTATCCCGAGCGTAACAATTGCAGCGATTAGCAGTATTATTATACCGAATATTGGCTTTAGTATTGGATGCATGCCTAAAAATACTCAATTAATAGCCTTAATTTTAGGGGAAAAATCAAGGAGAATTTTACTTCTCTACTATAAAATGACTTTTTTTATGATGTGCTTCTGTCTAAACTGTAATTGTTGGGGGCATTTAACTGCTAATTTTAAAATCAATTTTTAGATGAAAAAACGTTTACTTACCGCGTTACTGCTCATTATCCCTTTCTTAATTATGGGCGTGACATTCCATTTTATTTCCCCTTCAATTAAGTTCACAAAGGAAAAAATGTCCGGAGCAATGAGGTCTATGGATATGTGGGCTCATCAACGCTCCTATCCGGGAGATGTTATCCCGGACGCGAAGTTCCACGAAGCATACGAGTACTCTAAGAATAATTTAAGTAGGGAGCTCGATAATTCAGGCGATTCCTGGACTCCCTTGGGTCCCCACAATTTCGGCGGAAGAACCACCGCTCTCGCATTTAACCCTCTGAACGCCAATACAATTTACGCAGGCTCTGCGAGCGGCGGATTGTGGCGCAGCTATACAGGCGGAGTTGGTGTTAGCGCGTGGCAGCAGATCAATACAGGGTTTTCTTTACTCGGTGTGGGAGCTATAGCCCTGCATCCATCCGATTCAAATACAATTTACATCGGCACAGGTGAAGTTTACGGATATGGTACATCCATAGGAGGATTTAGCGTCCGCACAACACGCGGTAGTTATGGTATTGGAATTCTAAAGTCCACAGACGGTGGCATTACCTGGAATAAAACTCTGGACTGGTCATACAATACAATGCGCGGAGTGCAGGTAGTAAGAGTAAATCCCCTGAATCCGAATACGGTTTGGGCCGGCACCACTGAAGGTACATACAGGACATTTAATGCCGGGGCAAGCTGGGAGCAGGTGGATACTAATATTATGGTCACAGACCTTGTCATAAACCCCTACGATACGGGAAGTGTGCTGATCGCCTGCGGTAATCTCGGCACTCCCGGCACAGGCTTTTACAAAACCACGAATTCCGGAAGCAGCTGGACAAAAATAACCACAGGGCTTCCTCCAACATACGGCGGTAAAGCAATATTCTCAGTGTTTAAACAATCTCCGAATGTAGTCTTTGCCAGCATTGGAAATGGGTACCTAACCAATGCAGGTACCTGGCTCGTAAGGAGTTCTGATTTTGGTTCTACGTGGTCTGTAAGGAATACTCAGGATTATGCTACCTACCAGGGATGGTTCGCGCATTTTGCAATTGTTCATCCTTCGGATTCAAGCAGGGTGCTTGCAGCCGGTGTCGATGTATTCAAATCTACTAATGGCGGATTTAGTCTTTCTCAGAAGTCTTACTGGTATCTCTGGGAACTGGGCAGGACTCCAATTGGAGGTCCCGAAGGACCGCCGAATTACTCGCACGCTGACCACCATTGCGCCATCAGCCATCCAACAGATCCTGATATTGTTTATATGGCTAATGACGGCGGTATTTTCCGTACCACTAATTTTGGAGAATCATTCTCAGGGCTTAATGGCGGTTACCAGACACAGCAGTTTTATAACGGATTCTCATCTGCTCATACAGATTCACTCCTTTCATTCGGAGGGATGCAGGACAATGCGAGCGCGATTTGGGATGGACAGCTTGCCTGGATAAGGAATCTCGGCGGTGACGGAAACTGGACCGCAATCAACTACAGAAATGCCGACACACTTTATGGCACTTCACAGTATTTAAATATATACAGATCCACTGACGGTGGAAATGATTTCGACAATATTGCTCCGCCAAATGCAGGAACAGGTGGATTTGTGTCACCGTTTATGCTCGCCTATTCAAATCCTCAGGTAATGTACTCAGCTAACGGGGCAGTCTATAAATCAACTAATGCAGGCGCTTCCTGGTTCTCACCCAATGGCGGTATTAATCTGGATCCGGGAAATTTTTCATTGGGAATGACTATATCACCGGTTAATGAAAATGTAGTATACATTACTACTGCACCTGTCGCTTCAAATGCAAAAGTATTCAGAACCACCAATGGCGGCAACTCCTGGGTAAACATAACAGGCACTTTGCCTGACAGGTATATGGTCGACATTGCCGCTGACCCCTGGATTGAATCCTATGTCTATGTCACACTTTCAGGGTTTGGAACGGATCACATCTATATGTCCCCGGATTATGGAAATACCTGGGTGGACATCGATAATAATCTGCCTGATGTTCCTACGTCAGCTGTGGTGGTTGATCCTCTCGATAATGAGCACATTTACGTTGGTAATGACATCGGTGTGTATGTAACAACCAACGCCGGTACGAACTGGCAGGAATTTAAATCCGGGATGCCTGATGCAGCCGTCGTGATGGACCTCAGCATCTCTCCATTGAATAGAAAGATCAGAGTAGCCACACACGGAAACGGTGTTTACGAAAGAGATCTGCTCTCACCTAAAGTTGGAATAGACCCGATATCATCCGAATTGAAATATGACCTGTCGCAAAATTATCCAAACCCGTTTAATCCGGAAACCAAAATAAATTACAGTATTCAAAAAGCCGGAAATGTAGATGTCATTATTTATGATATTCTGGGTAAAGAAGTAGCCCGCCTGGTCAACGAATTCAAAAGTCCCGGAAATTACAGTACCATTTGGCGTGGTGTCAATAGTTCCGGGGTACCTGTTGCATCGGGTATATATTTTTACAGCATCAGGGCAGGGGATTTTTATAGCGTCAAAAAGATGTCTTTGATAAGATAAATTCACTTTGAGACGTTAATTCAATCCAATTGACTCATTAAAAGAAAGGCGGGGTATCACAATATCCTGCCTTACTTTTTTTAAGGTAAAAGCATATCTTCCATTAAACTCATTACCCCGTAACATTTGGCTGAAGAAGTAATATATAAAGGTATTCCCGCCTCACCGGGTATCTCCATAAGTAAAGCATACCATTATGCAAAAAACAAGGTCGTCATAGATGACCATATGCTCAACCCCGGGGAAATACAACAGGAGCTCGATGATTTTGAGCACGCAATAGCCCTTTCCCTAAAAGAGCTCCGAAAAATTTATGACCTGTCCATTGAAAAAATTGGCAATGACCATTCGAGGATATTTGATGCTCAGATGGAAATACTGAATGACCAGTTTTTTATCGAAGCCGTAAAAGAAAAGATAAAGAAAGGTGACCGGACTGCAGCCTATATTTTTAATCGGGAGATAGGACTGCTTACTACCGCGCTATCCGCTTCAAATGATGATTATATGAGGGACAGGGTCACGGATATCAATGACGTGAGAAACAGGGTTATCAGGAATATGAAACGCGGTAAGCTCGTTTCAAAAATTGAGGAAAATTCCATCATTGTCGCGCACGAACTTACCCCGGCTGATACAATCCTCTTCAGCAGGAGAAAAGCCCTGGGATATGTTACTGACGTGGGCGGAGTAACTTCGCACGCTGCGCTCATCGCGCGCGCGCTGAGAGTACCCGCGGTTGTCGGCACCAAGGCAGCGTCATACCGCATAGACACGGGAGATTTTCTCTTAGTCGACGGATTTAATGGTCTTGTCATCATTGACCCGTCAGAGGAAACCCTTTTAAAGTATAGAGAAAAACTTGAAGAGATAAAGGAATATGAAAGGAAACTCTATGAAGTCTTTGACTTTCCCTGTGAAACAAAAGACGCCAAACACATAGACCTTTCCGCAAATATTGAGTTCGACGAAGAAATTGATTTTGTTACGAATTTCGGGCATTGTGACATTGGACTGTACAGGACCGAACATCTTTTCTTGGAAGCGGGTGATTTTCCCTCGGAAAAATACCAGATAGAAGAATACACTCACATCGCAAACGTAACATACCCTAAATGCGTGACTATAAGGACTTATGACATTGGAGGAGATAAGCTCCTTCCATTGTCGCAGAAGGAAGCTAATCCATTTCTAGGATGGCGAGGAATACGCATCTGCCTCGACAAGGAAATTGTATTCAAAGAACAGCTCAGAGCAATACTAATATCATCAAGAAAGAAAAACCTGAAGCTGATGTTCCCGATGATATCTTCACTCGATGAGCTGAGAAAAGCCAAAGAGATACTGGAAGAAGTAAAAACTGAACTGGATGAGAAGGGAATTCATTACGACAAGGGCATTCCGGTCGGAGTTATGATAGAGGTACCATCCGCGTATTTCATTGCTGACGAGCTCGCTAAGGAATCCGATTTTTTTAGCATAGGCACAAATGACCTTATACAGTACCTCCTGGCGGTTGACAGGGGTAATGAACTGATCTCCGATCTTTTCCAGCCGTTTCATCCTGCTGTAATTAAGACCATTAAAAAGATAATCGACACGGGACACCGGAATGAAATACCGGTGAGTGTTTGCGGAGAAATGGCTTCCAATCCAATTGCCGCGGTACTGCTTATCGGGCTTGGAATTGACGAGCTTAGTGTTGTACCCTCGGTTTTTCCGGAAATAAAGTCCATTATAAGGTGTTTGAGTTATGTGACTGTGAAGGATTTTGCCGATGACCTTTTAACATACTCCACGGAAAGCGAAATACGTGAAAAATTAACTGCATTTTATGACGAAAATGTAAGCACAAAATTCGCAAAACCCTCCTCCTAATACCTTTATTCTATTCAATTTATAAGGTATTTTTACGTTTTAAAGTGAGAATAAATTTTCCATATAATGGACGCCCAGAAAATTAAAGACCTCGATAGATCTGATATGTTTGACGTGCTGAAGAATTTTCCTCAGCAGGTCCAGGAAGCAGTAAAGATCGCCGGTGATTTTGAGTTCAAAAACCTCAAGGCTGAAAGAATTCAGAACATTGTAATAAACGGTCTTGGCGGTTCTGCTATTGGCGGGGATTTTGCTAGGAGTCTGCTATACTACGAATCGAAATTACCAATAATTGTAAACAGGAATTATAACCTCCCTGAGTTTGCGGGAGCAGATACTCTTGCCATTATTTCCAGTTATTCCGGGAATACTGAAGAGACTCTCAGCACATTTAATGAAGCCATTGAAAAAGGATGCCGCATAATTTGCATTACGAGCGGTGGAGAGGTCGAACGGATTGCCAATGCAAATAATATCGATGTTTTAAAGATCCCCGGAGGCTTGCAGCCGCGATGCGCGATCGGTTATTCATTCTTCTCCTTGATATCCTTGCTTATGAAGCTTGGAATATCTCCGGATTATTCTGATGATATTGCAAAGACGATTTCTCATCTTAAAGGGTTATCAGTTTCATATACTGATTTCTCATCCGAGCATAATCATCCCATTATGATTGCAAAGGAGCTCAAAGGATTTTTACCGGTAATATATTCTTCCAATGATATCCTCGATGCGGTAAACCTAAGATGGAGAGGGCAGATTTGTGAAAACGCGGAAGTA
>JAEYVS010000187.1 GCA_023429265.1 Bacteroidota bacterium
AAAATTAACAGAAGCCGCCATTAGAGGGATGCTCGAAGAGCTTGACCCTCACTCAGTATATATCACGGCTGAACAGCTCAAAAGAGTTAATGAAGACTTTCAGGGTAGTTTTGAAGGCATTGGAATAGAATTTGACGTCATTAATGATACGCTTACGGTTGTTTCTCCCATTAGCGGAGGACCCTCTGAAAAGCTCGGCATTCTTGCAGGTGATAAGATCGTAAAAATCGACGGAGAAAACGTCGTAAAGATCCCCAGGGAAGAAGTTCCTAAAAAACTGCGTGGTACTGCGGGCACACAGGTGAAAGTCACCATAATGCGTGCCGGTGTCGCTAAACCTCTGGAGTTTGATATTACTCGTGACAAAATTCCATTGTACAGCGTTGATGCTTCATTTATGTACGATAATGAGATCGGATTTGTAAAAGTATCCCGTTTCTCAGCGACCACTTACGATGAATTCGTCCAGGCTCTCGATAAGCTTGATAAGCAGGGAATGAAAAAGCTCGTACTCGACCTGCGTGGTAATCCCGGTGGATATCTCGATATGGCATTTAAAATGGCAAGCCTGTTTATAGAAAAGGACAGGAAGATTGTATATACCGAAAGCCGTATTCCTCAGTTCCAGGATGAATATCTCTCAACCGGTGGGAAATATGGCGATGTACCTCTGATAGTTCTGGTAAATGGCGGCTCTGCTTCTGCGAGTGAGATCGTTTCCGGGGCAGTTCAGGATTGGGATAGGGGTCTCATCGTCGGTGAAACCACCTTCGGAAAAGGGCTTGTCCAGAGACAATATGACCTTTCTGATGGTTCTGCTTTCAGAATAACAACAGCAAGATATTATACTCCGGTTGGAAGGCTCATTCAGAAGCCTTATGATGGTGCTGAATATAAAAAGCTTCTTGTCGAAGAGATTGAAGGAGACAACATTGATCACTCCAACGATAAAATTGATACCACCAAGCCGGTTTACAAAACATTCGGCGGTCGTACGGTTCTCGGTGGCGGCGGTATTACTCCTGACTTCATCGTTAAGCTCGACACGCTTACACAATATACTGTTCAGTTAAGAAGGCTTAATATTCTTTATCAATACGTCGAGAATTATATGAGAGGTATGAGAGCAGGTATCGAATCTCAATACAGCAATTATAATCAATTCCGTGATAATTTTATGGTTACTGATGCTATGCTCGATGACTTGAAATCCGCCGCGGGAGACAAGGGAGTTGCTTATGACCCGTCTGAATTCGGTGTTGACGAAAGTTACATAAAAGCCTATATTAAAGCACAGATAGCCCGCGACATTTGGGGTGACGAAGGAAGCTATGCGGTCTTTGTCAGTACCGATGAGCAGTTCCTTAAAGCTATTACTTTGTTTGATGATGCCATTAAGCTTGCAAAATTAAATAAGTAGTAAATAAATTACTCGTTCCCAAATTCCGATTTGGGAATGCAAGTTTTTTATGAAGGTTGTTATGGGTTAACCCCGTCCTTGGCGGGGTTAATTCACTTATGGAAACCGGTTTTATTAGATATATTTAAAAGCATTCTTAATTTGAGAAAAATTTTACTAATACTTCCCATTTGCCTCCTGTTTAGCAATGGCTATTCACAGGATAAGGTCATCCAGGTTGGAGAAATGCTTAAGTACAAAGTGTATTTCGGATTCATTCCATTGGGAGAAGTCGAATTTAAGATCAATAAAACCTACACCGAAGATAAAAAAGAACACATAACCGCTAAAGCCCAGATCAAAAGCTTAAAGGATATTCCGTTTGTGGATGTCGACTATATTTTTGAAAGTGTTATGGTTGTCGATAAGCAGGATGATGAATCTCGCATCTACTCCGAAAAATTTAATTCATCAGAATTCCAGAAAAAAGCAATTCACGCCACAGCCTATGATTTTAACTATAAGGAGCGCTTCATTCAGGTTACAAAGGATGTGGATGGTATGAACGTTGAGGAGTTTACTAAAGTATCCATTGACTCTAATACCTACTTTCAGGATGGATTGTCATTATTTTACGATGCTAGGCTGCACTCGTTTTCTAATAAAAATTACAATATTCCTGTTTACATCAATGAACAGATTTCCTCTGTAAAGTATTCATTTAACATAAATAAGGATATTGTTTCTGTTGGACAGATCGATTATGATATTTCTGCCGTAAAGATTGCCGGGGTGGCCGATTTTATTGGCGTTTTCGGGCTCACCGGTGAATTTGTGGGATGGTTATCGGATGATGAAGCCAGAATTCCCATAAAAGCTAATTTTAACGTGCAAATTGGCAGTATTTCCCTCGAATTGTACTCCTACAAGAGAACCGGATGGAACCCTCCGCGTTTTGAGAAGTAAGAGTAAATAAAGCCAAAGGGCTAAATTATTGTTTTGAATAATTTGAGTTTATTGGCTAAATTGCTTTTACAAATTTAATTAACAAATGAAGAACATTACTGTAAAATTCTCAGCTTCGTTGCTTATGCTGTTATTCACTTCAGGGATCATCCTTGCGCAGGATGCCCAGGAGATTATCAAAAATACGCAGAATACATACAGCGGCATGGATAATGCCAAGGCTACCTTCTCTCAATCCACCAGCTATAATTCAGGTAAATCTGAAAGCTCTTCCGGGACTATTTATGTAAAAGGCGATAATATGTACAGGATCGAAACCAGTGGCAAAGTAGTTGTGACTGATGGTAAAACCTCCTGGTCATATTCACCTAAGAAAAAGCAGGTGGTGATCGATAATTTCAAAGAGGATAAATACACTTTCTCTCCCAATAAATTCCTTTTTGATTACCCAAAAGAGTTTTATTCAGACCTTGAAGGTGAAGCAAATCTGAAAGGTTTTGACTGCTTTGTGCTCAAATTAACTCCAAGGTCAAAGGGGACTGTAAAATCCGCTAAGATCTGGATAGACAAAAATGATTATGTCATCCGCAAAATAACCATTAACGACAATGGCGGATCAAATACATACACTCTTAGCAAAATTACATTTAATCCCGGTGTGGCATCATCGAAGTTCTCTTTTGATCCTCCCGGTGGCACTGATATCATCGATTTAAGATAAACTATTATTAAAAATAGATATTTGTTTATAAAATGATTTTTAAAAAGTTAAGCATTATTTTGTGCTTAACTTTTTTTATTTATATTATTTGAAAGACCGCTCAAAAAATATACTCAAATTCATCGTTTTCACTGTCGTCATTGTTGCCTTGATGTACCTGGCGTTCAGAGATGTCAATTTTGATGAATTACTTGTCCAGCTTAAAAAAGCAAATTATCTCCTTGCTCTTTTAGCTTCGCTCATAGGCGTACTCATTGGAGGATGGATACGAGCATATAGATGGAAGTTCTTTCTTGAACCGGTCAAAGATAGGATACGCTTTCGAAATCTCTTTTCATCGATGATGATAGGGTATATGATGAATAGCGTCGTTCCTAAGTCCGGGGAAGTCTCCAGGCCCGTCGTGCTCGCGAAGCAGGAGGACATTTCTCGCGCTGCCGCGTTTGGTACCATTATCGCCGAACGGATCTTTGATATGATATCGCTTTTTGTCTCATTTGGGTTTTGCCTCTTCTATTTTCGCGATAGCATTTTTGATGCCTTTGGTAATGACTTCGAACAATATGCTTTATACGGTTCAATTGTTGTCTTTACGGGTGTAGTGATAATTGTCGTAATGATACTGAATTTCCAGAGGACAGAATATTTTATTGAAAAATATTTAACGGGATTTCTTCCCGATAAGATTAAGCCTAAAGTAAAAGAAATTCTCGTCTCACTCATAAACGGTTTTCTCTTTATTAAATATCCTAAAAATTACTTTATTATCTTTTTCCTTTCAGTTATGCTCTGGTTGAGCTATGTGCTGTCCACCTATGTGATGTTCTTTGCCTTTGGCATAGACCTCAATTTTCTCGATGCTAATCTGCTTCTTACGATAATCACTTTTACTCTGGTGCTTCCTCTTCCCGGGAATTCCGCCGGGGCGTTTCACGTTGTATGTACAACTGTGCTCGTCAGCATTTACTCGATTAATAAAGAGCTCGCTCTAAGCTATGCCACCGTTAGCCACCTGCTAAATTTTGTCCTGCTGGTTGCTATCGGATTCTATTACTCCGTGAAAGAAAACATTCAGATAAACCTTAAATACGAAAAAGTCGAAACGAATTCGTCAAATTAAAAAGCTTAAATGGCAAGATTATTCTTATATCTAAAAGGTGTTGCAATGGGTATTGCAGATCTCATCCCGGGGGTTTCCGGGGGAACCATAGCCTTCATTACCGGCATTTATGAACAGCTTATCGCTGCCCTCAAAAGTGTGGATAAAGATGCATTAAAACTCCTCTTTACTTTTAAGCTTAAAGCCTTTTTCAAAAAGATCGATGGGGGATTTCTCATTACTCTGATTTCGGGTATTCTTACTTCAATACTCCTTCTCGCGAACCTGATGAAATTCCTGCTCGATAATCATCCGGTGCTTTTATGGGCTTTCTTCTTCGGGTTGATTCTTTCTTCAATTTACGTTGTCCTTAAAAAAATTAAGAAATGGAATGTCATTGGTATAATAATGTTTGTCGTTGGAACAGTCGGTGCATACCTTGTTACATCTACTAAAGCCGTGCACCTGCCTGATGGACCATTCTTCATTTATCTTTCCGGTGCCATAGGTATAATCGCGATGATACTACCCGGTATCTCAGGCTCGTACATTCTTCTCATACTCGGAAAATATAATGAAGTGATCAGCATCCTCACCCGGATTACATCATACTTTAAAGATGCGCTCGGTGCTCTTTTTAAAGGAGATTTTGACACCATCACGGGAAATTTCCCAGCTTCAGATGTCGGATTAATGCTCCTTTTTGTTCTCGGTACCGTTACAGGTTTAATGGCTTTTTCCCGGGTACTTAACTGGCTTTTCAAAAATCATCACGATCTAGCTGTATTTACACTCGGCGGTTTTATGCTCGGCTCACTGAATGTCATATGGCCCTGGAAAACCGTCATAGGTACCGAACTCGATCGGCACGGAGAAATCCAGAATATTTATCAGAATATCTTCCCCGCAGCCATAGATCAGCAATTCTGGTTAATAATTGGTCTTATGATAGCCGGATTCCTTATAGTGTACCTGATAGAAAAAATGTCCGTCCCAAAATTCGAAGACAAACACTACAAACACCATAAAGGCGAAGTATAAGGCACACTCTCCCCTTAGCGAAAGGGGAGAAGCCACTGTTCTATACTCCTCATTCCCAAGCCCCGGCTTAGGAATGCCAATACTTAAAAATTCGTTCTAATTCGTGTAAATTCGTGGTAAGTATCATTTCTCCTTCTTTTTCCATTTCAAAAGTCACTATTTTTCCGTACATTCATTTAATGTAGTTTTTTGGGTAAATAAGTAAATAATTGTTAAATGAACGAGTTAAAACTCAAAAAGGGTAATGACGAAACCAGTATCTTCGTTTCAGAAGCTAACGAATTTCATCTGAAAGATGGTGCCAATGATTTTAATACCTGGGTCCTGAAAGGGAATGAAGTAAAACCAAAATTAGGCGCGCACACCTATAATACATATCTCTGGGATGGTAAAGAATTCAAACCAAAGACCGGAGCAAACGGATTGAATACTTTTGTATTTAATGGCGAAGAATTAAAGCCGAAAATGGGTAAAACCGCAACAACAACCTGGATATTCAAAGCCAAAGAATGGAAGCCAAGGGAAAACGCATCCGGTAACAACACCTGGGTCGTAAAAGGCGAGATTCCCGTACCATTCGTAGCACTAAAACTCCTCGGTCTGGTATAATACTATATAAAACTTGTCATTACGAGGTGTTCCGGATGAATTCGGAACGTGCGTGCGGCGTCCCGACTTTACGTCGGGGGCAAACCCCGTGAAATTAATTCTCATAACTCTATCTCTTTAATTGGCAGAAGTCCATCATCGCCATATTTTCTATATCCAAAACATCAAACCTACTAATGAACCCTTGGTGTCTTAGTGCCTTGGTGGTAAAAATCTCTGCGTCCGCCGCGGTAAAAATACCCTCTGTGCCTCTGTGGCAAAAAGTTCGTTGTAATTTAATCATTCTACGCCTATATTTGCCTTAAATAACTAATAATTACCCATTATGCCTGAAACACTGCTCGAAGTCAAAAACCTCAAGAAATTCTTTCCGATAAAAAAAGGCTTATTCTCCAAAACCATCGGCAATGTCAAAGCCGTTGATGACATAACCTTTTCCATAAACAAAGGTGAGACTCTCGGGCTCGTCGGCGAATCAGGCTGCGGAAAAACAACAGTAGGCAGAAGCCTCCTCAGGCTCATTGATCCGACCGCCGGACAGGTATTATTCGAAGGCAAAGATGTAACCGCTATGAATAACTCAGACCTCAAGGTTATGCGCAAGGAAATGCAGATCATATTTCAGGACCCCTATTCATCGCTGAATCCCCGTATCACCGTTGGCGGTATGCTTACTGAGATACTCAAGTTCCACAAAATTGCCGAGGGAGCCGCAGCACAGAAAAGAGTTGAAGAGCTCCTCGAAACCGTTGGGCTCCGGCCGTTCCACGCTAAGCGATATCCGCACGAATTCTCAGGCGGTCAGCGGCAGCGTATCGGTATTGCCCGCGCGCTGTCAGTCGAACCTAAATTCATTGTCTGTGATGAACCCGTATCAGCACTCGATGTATCCATACAGTCACAGATTCTGAACCTCCTTATGGACCTCCAGCGTGAAATGAACTTAACATATTTATTCATTTCGCACGACCTGTCCGTTGTTGAGCATATATCCGACCGTGTCGCGATTATGTATCTCGGCAAGATAGTGGAATTCTCCGCCGTGGATGACATTTACAAAATCCCGATGCATCCA
>JAEYVS010000189.1 GCA_023429265.1 Bacteroidota bacterium
TACGACCCGGGAATGGGCATTGTAAGGCACGCGGACGCAGGATACGAGAAAGCATTAGAGGAGAGAGAGAAGTTTAATATTAATATGCCAATGGTGAAATAAAAGAATTTGCCACAGAGGCACAGAGAACACAGAGTTTGAAAGAGCTTACAGAAAAGATCATAGGATGCGCGATAGACGTTCATAAAGCTTTAGGTCCCGGGCTATTTGGAGTCTGTCTATGAAAATGCACTTTGTATAGAATTGGAAAGTATAAATATTAATTTTGAGTGTCAGAAAATTTTACCCGTTCTTTATAAAGGTAGAGAGATAGGCAATTTTAAAATTGATATTTTAGTAGAAGATTCGATTGTATTGGAATTAAAAAGTACAGAAAAGAATAATCCTTTATATGAAGCTCAAATTTTAAGCTATATGAAAATGGGTGGCTATAAATTAGGATTATTATTGAACTTCAACAATACTTTGTTGAAGGATGGTATAAAACGGTTTGTTATTTAAACTCTGAGACCTCTCCCAAAGGGATCCCTATGGGATGTGTCTCTGTGGCAGAAAAAATTGTTTTGAAAGTTTATCAAGTTAAGGAGTTACATTATGAAATATAGAATATTATTAGAGCAGGATGAGGACGGCGGTTTTGTCGTCGAAGTACCTGCATTACCGGGATGTATCTCGCAGGGTAATACCCGAGCAGAAGCAGTTGAGAATGTTAAAGATGCGATAAGAGGTTACCTTGAGAGTCTGGAGAAAGAAGGTGAACCTGTACCTCCACCGATAACTGAAGATATAGTGGAAGTTTGATGGGAATATTACCGGTTATTTCAGGGCAACAAGCTATTAAAGCCCTTAATAAAATTGGTTACGAAATACATCATCAAACCGGAAGCCATATTATTTTAAGACAAGGCATAGCTCCTTTTAGAAGATTAACAATTCCAAGTCACAAGGAATTAAAAAAAGGAACATTGAGGGCAATAATAAGACAGGCTGGTTTGACAGTTGATGAATTCAACAATCTATTGAAATAATTATGAATAACGATAAATTTAAAGATTTGAATTTAGAGCTGGATGAAGATCTTTCATTCGAGCCGCCGAAGCGTAAGACAGGCGGAGGCGCGAGGTGGGGGTTAATCACTGTGATCGTGCTGCTTGTTGGAGTCATCGGGGTGATGACGTATATGCTTTTTTTCAGCACGAGTGACTATGACCAGGGAATGATATACCTGCGGGATAAGCAGTACGAGGCTGCATTAATAGAATTTCAAAAGGTCCCGCCCGCAGATGAAGATTATAACTTCGCGCAGTCCAAGATCAATTACATTACGGGCTTGAAGCTCTTTAATGAGAATAAGATGGATGAAGCCGCTCCATATCTGAAAGAAGTGGCAATAAATGATGAATTTGCGAATGAGGTGAAATTCATGATGGAAAAGATAGAGATCGATGTAAAGCAGAAGGAGCTTGAAGAGCAGCTGAAAGAAGACGAGCAGAAAAAGATAGAGGACGCACAGAAAGAAACCGAGCAGAAGATCAAAGATTCGGAAGCAGGAAAGAAATTCCTGACCGAGCTGCTGAAGTTATCCGACAGGTTCGAGAGCGAATACCAGCTCAGCCGTGTGGAGAGCTCCGCAACGATGAAAGCAAATCTTCGTAATCTGAATGACATAAGGCAGCAGATATTTGATGCCAAATATGAGGCTGAAAACCAGGACCAGCAGATAATAGACTTCCGCTCGCTGCTCGACCAGATGATGAAAAGCAGGATAGCGGTAGTGCAGGAAGTCATATCCGAAAACGTGGATAATGTGGAAAGCGTAACAGATGAGACAAAGATGAAAATAACAGACAGCGATAAGCTCAAGGAGAGTATGGTCTCCGAGAGGGAAAAACTAAAAACAACATACGGAATTAAGTAATTTTAAAAAAATAAAATACCCGCCGGTGCGGCTCCCCCTTCAACCTTGAAGCGGGGTATTATAATTTATGGCAAAGAAAAAAACAAAGATCGACGTTCAGGAAGGAGTGCTTCTTTCTGAACTAACTACCATAAAACTCGGAGGTAAGGCGAAGTATTTTATAGAATGCACTTCGGAAGATGAGATAATATCTGCTTTAAAATATGCAGACGAAAATGAGCTGCGTGTTTTTGTAATGAGCGGAGGCAGCAACGTAGTATTCCCTGACGAAGGGTTCGACGGGCTGATCATTCGCGTAAACAACAAAGGAGTCGAGTTTAACGGCGAGACAGTGACGTCAAAAGCCGGAGAGGATTGGGACGGGTTCGTACTGAAATGCATCGAGAATGACCTTCAGGGTATTGAATGTCTTTCAGGGATTCCCGGGAGTGTGGGGTCTACACCAATTCAAAACGTTGGCGCGTACGGACAGGAAGTACAGGATGTAATAGTGTCGGTAAAGGCAATAGACAGGGATACACTTGAGGAGGTACGTTTTATGAATGATGAATGTGATTTTAAGTACCGTTCAAGCCGCTTCAAAGAGGATGACAAGGATAAGTACATCATTACCGAAGTTACTTTTTTCCTCCATAAAGAAAAAGTACCTCAAATCAGGTATGCCGAGCTTAACAAATATCTTAAGGAATATGTAAATATAATGAAGTTTAAACCCGGCAAGGAAATGCTTACTGCCGTAAGGAATGCTGTCATTACCATTCGCAAAACCAAATCGATGGTTATCGACTCCAAAGATCCGAACTCCGTTTCGTGCGGCTCGTTCTTTTTAAACCCGGTGCTTGATCACGAGGAATACATAAGATTTAAGAGGGCGTGCAGAAGGAAGAACATCAATTTCCCGCGATTTAAAACACCGGAAGGGAAAAAGATCCCTGCCGCCTGGATAATAGAGAACTCCGGATTCCAGCGAGGCTACCGTAAAGGCAATGTAGGCATTTCGGAAAATCATTCACTTGCATTGGTTAACTACGGCGGCACTACAGCTGAGCTGATTGAACTTGCTGAAGAGATACTTGAAAGAGTGGATGACCAGTTGAGGGTAGAGCTGTTTTATGAGCCAGTTGTTGTTAATTATTAATGTTCAATAATTAATAATTTTATTAATCGGGGACTTTTGCGAGGTCGTCTTCCGTGAGCTCGTACTCTTCGACGTGTTTTTTAGCTTTAGAGCTGGAGAAGTAAGAGTACACCGCGGGTACTACAAACAGTGTCAAGAATGTGGCGAAAATCAATCCACCAACAACTGCAATACCGAGAGATACACGGCTGCCTGCTCCCGCACCGACAGCGATGGGTAGAATTCCCAGTACCGTAGATAAAGTAGTCATAAGGATCGGCCTGAACCTTGCTTCAGCAGCTTCCTGTACGGCTTCAAGCTTTTCAAGTCCCTTTTCTTTTTTCTGATTAGCAAATTCCACGATCAGAATTGCATTCTTTGTTACGAGCCCTATAAGCATAATAATCCCTATCTGAGAGAATACATTCAGGGTCTGATCGAATATCCACAGCGACAGTACTGCGCCTGTCAAGGCAAGTGGTACTGTAAGCAGGATAATAAACGGATCTATGAAACTTTCGAACTGCGCCGCGAGAACAAGGAATATTATTATCAAAGCAAATATGAATGTAAAGACGAGAGATGATGAACTTTCCTGGAAGTCCTTGGATTCACCGGTGAGCGCGGTACTGAATGTGGGGTCGAGCACTTTTGCCGCTATCCTGTCCATCTCGGCAATCCCGTCACCAATAGCATACCCGGGCGCAAGATTTGAAGAAATGGTCGCAGAAACAAATCTGTTATACCTGTTTCTTTCTGCCGGAGAAATGCTTTCCTCGAGTTTTACAAAATTATCGAGCTGAATTAATTGCCCGGTATTATTCCTTACGTACAAATATCTCAGATCATATGGTTCGTCTCTATTTTCTCTGTCCACCTGGCCAATCACCTGGTACTGTTTACCATCCTTAATGTAATAACCAAACCTTTGACCTCCGAGGGCAACCTGTAGAGTCTTTGATACATCCTCAACGGAAACACCAAGCACTGATGCCTTTTCCCTATCTATATTTACGAGTATCTCGGGTTTATTAATCCTAAGGTCAGTGTCCGCATTCTGGAGTATGGTACTATTATTTGCTTCTTCGAGAAATTTGGGCATGACCTCAATGAGTTTCTCGTAATTTGGAGCCTGAAGTACGTATTGAATTGGCTGCCGTGCAAACCTTGAGCCGATTGTTGGGGGCTGAATGGCAAAAGCTCTTACGCCTGTGATGGAATTAAAATTACGTGACAATACTTTGAATATTTGATCCTGCGTACGTGACCTTTCATCTGCGGGTACGAGGTATAAATTTAGTATTCCCCTGTTTGTTGAGCCCGCGCTTGAAAAGCTCGGGGCTATAATCTCAATTGGGTTTGGAGCTTCAGGGACAGAATCAATTATAAGTTTTGTAAGCTCCGCCATATATTTATCTGTGTATTCGTATGTGGTTCCTTCCGGGGCGGTCACATTGACCCTGACATTTGAGCGGTCTTCCAGAGGCGCAAGTTCGCTCTGCAATGAACCCCCTACAAAATATACAATTAAAGCTACACCAGCAATTACAACAAATCCCATCCATCTGACTTTCATAAAACCGTGAAGCATGGCAGAATAAACAGAAGTCAACTTTTCAAAGAATGGTTCGGTCTTATTATAAAACCAGTTTCCTTTATCGTGTTTTTTGAGCAAACGTGAACAAAGCATCGGAGTAAGGCTCAATGCCACAAAAGAAGAAATAAGTACCGCCGCTCCAATAGTTACGGCGAACTCTCTGAATAGCCTTCCGGTTAATCCTTCAAGAAAAAGTATTGGCATAAATACCGCTGCCAGGGCGAGAGTCGTAGAGATAACCGCGAAATAAATTTCGTTAGCCCCTTTAAAAGCGGCTTCTATTGGACCGTAGCCTTCCTCTATCTTTGTATAAATATTTTCAAGCACAACTATGGCATCATCCACTACGAGCCCAATCGCCAGGATTATTCCCATCAGGGTCAGCACGTTAATCGAATACCCGGCAACATAGAGAACGAAGAACGCGGCAATGATGGAAACGGGAATAGCGATTACCGGAATGAAAGTTGATCGCCAGTCTCTCAGAAATAAGAAAATAATCAAGACCACGAGTCCGAAGGCAACAAAGATGGTTTCCTGCACTTCGTCTACAGTACCTCTCACATATTGGGAAAAATCAAAGCCTACTTCCACCGTATATTCAGGTGGAAGGTCTTTTTCTATCTCAGCATACCTCTTCCAGAATTCATCCGATATATCGAGAAGATTAGCTCCGGGCATTGACTGGATGGAGATACCTATTCCGGGTAAACCGCCTTTTCTTACCCCCGTTCTTTCATTCTCAGGGGATATAACGGCGTATCCAATATCGCGAAATCTTACAACGTTGGTTCCGGTTCCTTTGATAACGAGGTTATTAAACTCATCTACCGTATTTATTCTTCCGAGAGTTCTCACAGGCAGCTCGGTATTATCACCTTCAATTCTTCCCGATGGAAGTTCCACATTTTCACGCTGCAGGGCATTTTGCACGTCAATGGGTGTCAAACCGTATGCAGAGAGCTTACCGGGATCCAGTCTCATCTGCATTGAATACCGCTGCTCTCCGAATATATTCACGGCGCTCACACCTGTTATTGTCTGGAGCCGCTCTTTGATGACGTTATTAGCATACTCGCTGACCTCCATCGTATTCTTTGTTTCACTCTGTAGAAACATAAATATGATTGGTACGGCATCCGCATCTGCTTTTTGCACGATGGGGTTTTCTATGTCCGGCGGAAGATTCCTTTGCGACCGTGACACCCTGTCACGAACGTCATTAGCAGCTGCTTCGAGATCCCTGTCCAGGTCAAATTCGATAGTTATCCGGCTAGACTGCTCACGGCTTTCCGAACGGATAACTTCGATACCTTCGATACCATTCAAAGACTGTTCAAGAGGCTCGGTGATCTGCGTCTCTATTACGTCAGAATTTGCGCCGGGATAGTTTGTTGTTACTGAAATTACTGGAGGGTCAACACTCGGATACTCTCTTACTTCAAGATTGGTAAATGCCACAACACCAAAGATGATCAGCACAATCGACATTACGATCGCGAGAACGGGACGCTTTATGGATGTTGAGGATAAACTCATTATTATTCTACTTTTTCAATTTTTACGTCAGCATTGGGTTTCAGTCTAAGGATATTGGTGATTATGACAGTATCACCCGGAGCAAGCCCTGATAGTATCTGAACCTTGTCTTCCGTGCGCATACCAATCTGCACCTCCACCTGCGCTGCTTTACCGCCGCGAACCACATATACATCGTGACCTTTTAGCTTTGGGATTACTGCCTGTGTAGGAATGAGAATTGCGTCTTCGATGTTTTCCAGATTCAGTGTTACATTAGCAAAAGTGCCGGGAAGGAGCTTTCTTCCTTCATTGGATGCGATTGCTCTTATAAGCAGTGACCTTGTATTACCCTCTACTTTTGGCTCATACGCGTAAACCTCACCCTCATACTCTTCATCGATACCATCTACCCTGAATTTTATCTTTTGTCCTATCTTAAAGGCTGAGATATATCTTTCGGGAATTGAAAAATCTATCTTGACCCTGCTTACATCCTGGATTGTTGTTAACGGCGAAGTAGGAGAAACGTAGCTCCCCCTGCTGACTTCGCGAAGTCCGACAATTCCTGAGATCGGAGCCCTTATGCTTGTTTTTGATATGTCTATTAATAATATGTCGATGTCCGCCCGTACCTGCTCCAGCTCATTTTCGGCAATTTCATAGTCTTCCATTGGCAGAAGTCCTTTTTCTCTCAGCTGGTCATTGCGCTCCATCTTTTTGATGAGCAGATCCTCCTGAAGCTCGAACTTTCTCAACCTCGCATAAAGGTCTGAATTATCGAGGGTGAATAGCGTTCTCCCTCTGCCTACATAAGTACCTTCTTTAAAATGAATTCCTGATATTTTTTTGGAAATCTCGCTTCTGATCTCGACCTCTTCATTTGCAATAATGGTACCTACAGTTTTTATGTTATTTTCAAGGATTGCCTCTTTAATAACGAAGCCGTCAGCGAGAACTGTCTGATTACGCTGGTTTCCACCGGTTTCGTGCTTTTTGTCTTCAGTAGATGTGAGTTTTGGAATTATTATTATTGCCGCAATTACAACAACAGCAAGGAGAGACAGGGAAATGTATTTTACGGGTCTTTTCAAGTGAATAGGTTTACGGATATTTTTTGTAGAATTATGTGAATATGGGGAATTTAATTGATTCAGAAAGCATAAAAAACAGGCTACAAATCTAAAAACACATTAAATGTAATATATAGTTCCTGCTTTAGCCTAAAATATGAGTATAAAATTGGGGTCCCGCATGCCAAAATGTGGATATTCATTAGACAGTTTATTACCCGATTTGGTTTAATTCTACCATTGCATTAAAATTTAAAGGAAGTATTGACAAATTCGATCAATGTATTTAACTTTAAGCAAGTTCTTTCGGCACAATATCGGGGTGCTGTTTCCATAACAGGATGCGGCTGAGAATACACCCTGGGTCTTGCATCGGGGACCGGGACCTGTGTGGTAATGTCACGCAGGGAAATTTTGGACGCTTAATCCTTTTTTCAGAATAAGAAGGGTTAAGCGTTTTTTTATTAGGTTTCAAATTCATTTCATAATGGTTAACTTGCATTAGTTCTTATCATAAATACATACTATAGCGGGGTGCTTTTCCGCGATCAAATTTTTTGCGAAAGGCTGAGATCATACCCGTTGTCCCGAAATACTATTCAGGGGCAGAACCTGATCCGGATAATACCGGCGTAGGCAATTATATTTTAGGCGCTTAAGTTTGCTCTCTTATATCAGGTTCGGAGCAGATTTAGGCGTTTCGTTTTTTAAAGGAGTAATTTTAAAATGAGAATTTTCTTTTCATTTGTATTTATTTTTACAACAGCTCTTTTTTCAAGTGCCATCGCACAGGATGAACCTGCTAACGATGACACAGTTCAAGATACCATCTACGAAACTCAAACGATAGAGGTAGATGCTCTTCGCGGCATAAAAGGCACGACCCCCATCACCCTGGAAAATATCGACCGTACTGAGATCGATAATTATTACTGGATGGAAGACCTGCCAATGTTCCTGAATGGCAAAACAAGCATCAATGCGTACTCCGAATCCGGTGCGTCGATCGGCTATTCTTATTTCACCATACGCGGCTTCGATCAGAGAAGGATATCGATCCTGATAGATGGTATCCCTCAAAACGATCCCGAAGATCACCAGGTGTATTGGGTGGACATATCCGACCTTACTGCATCCGTGCAGGACATACAGATCCAGCGGGGTATAGGGACGGCATTGTACGGTTCATCGTCCATAGGAGGAGTTGTAAATATACAGACGATCAACCCCTTCACCAACCGTTTTATGAAGGCGACAGGCGGTTACGGTGATTTTAATTCCCACCGCTACTCGATGGAGTTTTCTTCGGGGATGATAAATAATGAGTACGGCTTTTATGGAAAGTTCGCCAAAACCAAAACCGACGGGTACCGTGACCTATCGTGGTCTGACCACTGGTCATATTTCCTGAGCGCGGGAAAGATGTTCGGAAAAAGCTCGGTGCTTAAATTCACCACATATGGCGGACCTATTAAAAACCACCTGGCGTACCTCGGTGTGACACGTGACTATCTCGACGGGAAAATTTCCGGAGATGCCAGGGTAGATAGAAGAGTTAACTTTCTCGACTTCGAGAATGAAACCGATAACTATAATCAGCCGCATTATGAGCTTGTTTTCAATACACAGCCGAATAAAGATCTGTACATCTCAAATACATTAAGCTACATCCGGGGGGACGGGTTCTTCGTTACTAACTTCCCTACTTATTACGGACTGGATTTCGATTACTTCCGTCTGCAGTCATTTTTCACAACGGACAGTACAACTTACAATCCGGGCTATTACAGACGGAATCCGGACGGGACATTATACTTCGAACCGGGACGCGGCTACGAAATAGTCCGCAGTGACCTCGTCACGAATCTTCACGTGAATAATGACACCTACGGATGGTTCCCAAAATTAAAATGGACACATCTTAACGGTAAAGGGGATCTTGTATTCGGAGGAGAGGTACGGTATCACAAATCCGAACATTTTGGCGAGGTAACATTTGGAGACGCGCTCCCGCAAGGAACACCGGACGATTACCAATATTATTTTTATAACGGACTGAAAAATACATATTCCGTTTACGCGAATGAGATTTACCGGTTCACCGATAAGTTCACAGGAATGCTTGGGCTGCAGTTCGTCTATCATAAATACACTGTCGAGAACGATAGGTTTAAGCCATTCAATTTTGATGTCGATTATAATTTCTTTACCCCGCGGGTGGGAGTGAATTACGATATTAATGATAACCTCAGGGTCTTTGGAAATTTTTCGATGGCAAAAAGAGAGCCGCGGCTAAAGGATATTTATGACGCGGAAAGTCCGTACAGCACACCGAATTTCAGGATAGTTGATCCGGTAAATGGTGTCTACGAAGACCCGCTTATTAAGCCGGAGGAGATGAATGACTATGAGCTCGGCTTCGGGCTTTCACTGGATGACCTGAAGGCAGACCTGAATTTTTACCTGATGGATTTTAATAATGAGATCGTGAATAACGGTCAGCTCGATAATGTGGGGCAGCCGATAGTAGGTAATGCAGGTAAATCCATCCACAGGGGGATAGAGGTTCAGCTTGCATACCGTCCCTTTAAAAAAATGTACGGAGACCGCTCGCTCGGACCGCTAACGCTGGAGGGTAATTTAAACCTCTCTGAAAATTACTTCACGGAGTACATCGAAGTCCTCGGAGCAGATAGCCTTGGGAATATTATTTACGGAAACGACTACTCGGATAATACCATACTACTTAACCCCGGTATCATAGGAAATCTCCGGCTGAGTTACTTCGCGCAAAATGGTCTCGGCGCATTCATCGCAATGCAACATATTGGAAGACAGTACCTCGATAATTCAGAGAATGAGAGAAAGGATCCGTCAATAAGAAACCAGCCGGGATATGTGGATAAGGTTATCGAGCCTTACACTGTCGTTAATGCAGGATTATCTTTTAATCTTGTCCCTATCATAGGGCAGAAGCACTTCGGTTCATTCTTAAAACAGCTGGAGGCGAATTTCAGAGTGAATAACCTTTTTGATGTGCTGTATGAAACTACCGGAAGCGTTGACGGTTCAGGTACGCCATACTGGATACCGGCAGCGGAGAGGAATTTCTATGTCGATCTGAGGGTCGGATTCTAGCTTACATTCCAGCTATTGACTTTAAAGGGGCGAAAGCCCCTTTTTCATTGCCTTTAAGATGCTCCATAATATGGTTATCTTAATTAAATTAAAAACATAACAGACCTAATGAAAAAATATTTATCCATTTTGACGATCTTTGCGCTCGCTTTCCTCATAACGGCTTGCACAGAAAAAAATGAACAATCCCGGGAAAATACCGTCGATGATACGGAAGAAACTTCCGAAGGAACATCAAATGAAACTTCCGGTAGTGAATCCGGTGAAACTTCAGGCAATACAGATAATTTCGATCCCGTGTATGGTTTAAATGTAATTCCGTCAGGATTCAGAGGATACAAAGGCAAACCTGTGGAAGCCGCCTCCTGGACCGACTCTAACGGTGATAATCTTGTCATAATTACGGAATCCGGCAGTTCATCTGATGCCGAACTCTACGGATATCATTTTATAATGGATGGAAACAGCGGTGAAGAGCTCTGGAAGATCCAGGATTTTGTCAAAGATTGTGAGTTTGACCTTAGACTAAATTATGTGCCTGAATCCCTTTCCATTACTGACCTCGATGGGGATGGTATCGGTGAAAGCACATTCCTTTATAATATGTCCTGCAAATCCGATGTCAGTCCCGATGACCTTAAACTAATGATGCATGAGAATGACAATAAATATGCTTTGAGAGGATACACTTATATTTCATCAGTCGATGCAGGCGGGGACTATAAAGTTGACCCCGCATTTAATAATGCTCCCGCTGAATTCAAAGATTATGCAATTCAAATGTGGCAGAGACATAAAAGATTTGAGTATTAAACTATCGAAAAGGTTATAGCATCTTAATAGAAAAGCCCATGAAAACCCTGCTCGCGATATTATTGTTTTTCACTTTTACCGGGTGCAATGCTCAAAAGAAGGTAAGCGATCATCTCACCGAGATAGAAATGCTTTCACGCCGGGCATCACATACATCTACACTGTTAAAAGATGGAAGAGTATTGATCGCGGGAGGATTTTATGATAGTGATGGAGAAACTGTTTTCCTGAATACCGCCGAGATATATGATCCGGAGACAGGTGAATTCACTCCCACGGGAAATATGACATCACAGCGTGTCTCCCAGAACGCAGTGCTATTATCCGATGGACGGGTTCTACTTGTTGGTGGATGGGAAAATTCAGTACGCTCTTCGCTTCTGGAGATATACGACCCGGAGACAGGCACTTTTTCCGTAGCTGCTAATCTTCCCACGCACCGCGACGGAACAACATCGACCCTGCTTAAAAATGGGAAGGTATTGATAACAGGCGGAATAAAATCGCGCGGGGTATTCCTCGACGAAGCGCTTCTTTTCGACCCGGTGAATAACTCTGTTATCCCGGCAGCAAAAATGAATGTTCCAAGATTCTCTCATACTGCAACTCTTCTCGATGATGGCAGGGTGCTGATCACAGGAGGCGAATCACCCTCCGGAATATTATCCGAAGCAGAGATCTATGACCCGGAAACTAATACGTTCACACCAACAGCCGGTATGAACGTGAAAAGATATAAACACGCCGCAATATTAATGAATGATGGTAATGTACTAGTAGTAGCGGGAAGTGATGAGCGCGACTGGAACGGAAAATACAATACCGCTGAGGTTTACCTGGCTAAAGAAAACAAATTCATACCCGCGTCTAATCTGTCGGGAGAAAGATTCAAGCTTATGGATGCTCTCGCTCTGCTTCCCGATGGAAAAGTATTGATAGCGGGAGGTAATAAGAAACTCGAACTATATGATCCGGTCTATGATACCTTCACTGAGATAGGCACTCTTCCAGATAATTTTTATTACACCACTGCGACCGCGCTCACTAATGGAAGCATCCTTGTTGCAGGGGGTTATAATGGGGGTATAAAAGCAACCTCTTTGGCGTGGATATATAATTAGGCTTCTACTAAGCGGTTTCTAAGAATTTTTCTTGGTCTTCCTGCTCTCGCCCAGCATCAGGACTCCTCCCGATAGGAATAACATTGCCGCCGCAATAAACGCCGCCTCCATTGACACAAGCTTTAATAGTAAATACCCGAGGAACGGGCTGAGTATCCCTCTTAGCCCTGTGAGTGTAATATGCACCGCCTGATAATTAGACACTTCCGCGTGCGGAGCGTAGTATATAGAGCCGAGATTCCACGAGAGTGTTACACCGCTCATACTTATTCCGAATATGAAGAACGCTGCATAAAGCAAAATATCCGTACCTATCCAGGTAAAGTGAAAATACTTCAGAGCCATCAGCAGGAATGGAAATAATACCAGCGATATAAAGGATATACCCGTGAATCTCCCCGGATCACCCGGACCCATAAGCTTTCCCATCAGTGGTGTAAATGCCACAATTGCGCTGTGTACCATAAGTCCCCTTGCAAGAGATATCGGAGTGTAATCGAGCGCAAGGTCATCGACGAGGTATATCGGCAGCACCGCAGCAATCATCATAAAAGCCATACCGTAAAGGAAGAAATATATCTCGAACCTGAGGAATGGCCTATTAACACTGAATATCCTCATCATATTTCTGATTGGTAGAATAATAATGTCCTTGATGAGTCTTAATGAAAATCTGAAAACCAGGCGTGTTCTTTCCCCAGGTTCTTTATCATCATTTTTAATGAGCTTCGATAGATTATAAAATGCTATCATATCAGCCACCCCTGCGAGTGGGAAAAATATTTTATACACTTCGTAATTTATATCCAGCAGGAACCCCATTGAAGTGGTGGATATCAGCAGAGCGAGCGTAAAAAAGCTTGAAGCATACGAGTAAAGAGAACTCCTTCGTTCAGGCGTGTAATTATGCTTAATTACCACGTTCCAGACGGGCTTTATCATTGAGTCGATGATAGCCATCATCGCTAGACAAA
>JAEYVS010000249.1 GCA_023429265.1 Bacteroidota bacterium
CGGTCTTAGCTTTTACTTCTGCAGGTATATCAAACCCTTCAGGAGCAAATTTATCCCCTTCGTAGAACCATCGGTAGTTTTTCTCAAGCTCCACAAGATCGAGAATGAACTTCGCGGTGTATTTTTCCTCATCCTTCGCGAAATCATATGAAGGAAAGGCGAGGGATTTAATATTTGAAGTAAAGGTGTCGAGCTCGTCCCAGTTAAAATGAGCAGGATCTTTGCTTTTATATTTTTTTACAATCTCTTTTTGAACGAATTCTTTTTTGAATGTGAGGATATCCTGTTCATAAGCGGTTTCGTATCTTAGCTTATCCAGGTGAGCTTCGATGTCGAAGAGTTGGCCAATGAAGGCAGACAGGTATGGGGCAGAGTCTATGAGTACCTGAGATACTTCCGTGTCTTTATAGCCATCGCCTTTTGTATCCGAATATTTTTTAAACGAGATAAATTTTTCCGGGTCTTTTTTTTCGAAATAGGCAAGAAAAGTATGATAGAGCGCTTCGAGCTTTTTTTGGTCGAAGAGGTCTGAATATGTGTATCCGAAATCCGGATTCAAAAAGTTTTCTGAGCTTTCCGGCATTGGAAGGAAATAAATTCGATTTATAAGGAAATATAATGGTTTTAAAATAAAAAAGCCCGTATGAAACGGGCTTATAAAATTTGAGCTTATGAATTATAAATCATCTTCTTTTGAATATGAACCTGTCAGATACAGAATAAGCCGCGATGATAAGCAGGAAGGACAGTCCAAAAATCATTGTCTGAAAATCCACCTGAATCCCGATTGCATTCTGAATCTCGTATATATACCTGTTAATTGTAATAGTGAAGTCTTCGGAGAAGGTTGTCGCGGATGATTCGCCGTCCGAAGCAAGAAAATAGCCGAGCATTGTAAACATTCCAAGCATTAGAAGGGCAATTGCCCCTACTACCTTTACAGAAAGCTTCTGGGTTTGTTTATCTTCCTTTGCGAACTGCATTTGCTGAGAAAACTTGTGCATTACATTGCTTGTGAAATGCTCGGAAGTTTTATCAGATAAAGATCTTTTTATCTTTTCTTCGAAATATAGGTCCATATTTTTCTTGCCTTGTGACATTAATTAAATATAATTTAAATCACTTTAAAAATAAACTACTAATTTTAATCGATATACTGAAGAATTTCATCTTCAGAATAACGTTTAAGAATTGTTTCTTTAATCTTTTCCCTGGCTCTGAATATCCTGTTTTTGACCGTTCCCAAAGGGAGTCCTAAAATGTCACAAATTTCCTTGTGGGAAAGCTCATTTATATAGAACATATTAAGAATTATGGAATACTGCTCCGGAATATGATCAATAAACCTTTTAATGATATCCTGGATCTCATTTCCAGAGATAACATTATCTGTATTTGCATCGATGGAATCAGGGAGGATATTCTTATCAATCCGGGAATGCTTAAAGGCTGAGACCAATTCGTCTCCTTCCCTGAAGTTAGATTCATTTACATCGATGGAGATCATACTAAATGAAGTTTTCTTAATTTTTTTATAGTAATCCAAAGCGGTATTGTAAACTATGGTGTAAAAATAAGTTGAGAGCTTTGATCTTCCTTCGAACTGTTCCCGGGTCACTGCCCTGTAAAATTTAATGAAAGCGTCCTGAAGAGAGTCCTCCGCATCATCGGGGTTTTTGAGGATCTTCAAAGTCAAAGAATAAGCTTTGTCTTTGAAGGTATCCACAAATTCCCTGAAAGCGGATTCATCTCCATTTAACAGGTTATTTACGAGATCGTTTTCAGAAACTTTCATTAAAAAATAGATTTAAGAACTATAGAGTTTTTATTGAATCACTGCGTGAAGTATCCGAAGGTGTATTATTCCTTTCGAGGTACTCCTTTTCTGCTTTGTCAAGTTCGCGCTGCGCTTCTTCAAGCTTTCTCTGCGCATCTTCCAATTCTTTTTTCTTCTCAAGATATATCTGTTCTTTTGACATATTTGAGCCAATATCTGATTTTGTATTACCTCCAACTCTATTGAGTCTTTCAAAGGTGATCTTTCCATTTACGGTCTTGGCATTTATGGGGTAGAGCCCATTTCCAAGCCTGGCGCGGAATTCGTCGTCATCCTCACTGATATTTTCAAAAACCAGATCGTTTGTTTCTATGTTACCATTAATGGCTGACGCGAAAACACTGGCATTAATACTATCTCCTAAATTAACGAAAATCTTTCCATTAATCACTTCCGCGTGGAAGCCCACAGTAGAGTATAGGTCAGTATGTATACTTCCATTTACGAGCTCAATAATGGATTCCCCGGGAGTATTTTTCAATGTTATATCACCATTTACGCTTTCAACTTTTACGTTACCCTGAATATCGTAAACATATATCTTTCCGTTAACATTGGAAATATCGACAGAAAACCTTTCAGGGAGATAAATTTCGTAATCAACTTTTTGTTGCTCGTCAAATGAGAATAAGCCACGTTTAATTTCATTCATTACTGTTTCGACGTGAATAACTTCCCCCTGCCCAGAAATGTCAATCTCGATTTCGTCGAAAGGTTTATCAAGGTCTTTTTTCCTGACGGTAGCGATTTTTTTAGCGGTAATCTGAATCTCTTCCGCAGTGGTTTTCCTGATGGTAATGCTTCCACTAACGTTTTCAAGCCTGAGTGTGTTTTTACCACGAGGATCCGGCGCAAATTTTTCTGTCTCTGTCTTTTCGTAATGCTTTCCACATCCTGCCATCGTAAGGGTAAGAAAACCGATAATCGATATAAAAATTAGTTTTTTCATTGTCCCGCGATGGTTTGGTTATTATTTAATTCATAGTTATCCTCTTTTTTCAGCTTTGCGGATATCATGCCATAGTAGACCAATAGTCCGAGGCCGGCAAAGGTAATGACCAAGCCAAATCCGATACCTTCTTCAAAATCATAGAATTCGTAAAGGATGTTAGCCACCAATATTCCCATTCCGACAAAAAGGAAGAGTATTCCATATTTTAGGGATGAGTAAGGATTTCTTGGTTTCCTGGGGTTTTTTATATCCATAAAATAAGCACTTATTTCTTCGGGAGTTAACCCTTTTTCAATCATTCTCATTCTTTCACGGTGTTTAGTGTAACGAAACCAAAAAATTAAAATACCCGGAATACCGAAGGTGAAAAGAATTCCGAATAACGGTATTATTGCTTCAAAAAAGTCCATTTGAATTTCTCCTATTATTAATGTATGTTTTATTATTATTTAAAATTTTCATTTAAGTTTTGATTTAAAATTTAATCTGTATAGCTTAAGACCTAGTATTGTTCATCAAGGTTTCACTTGATATGCTATCTCATAAAAGCAGAGTTTTTTCCATATAAAAAAAAGTATAAATAGTATATTTTAAACAAATCTATATAAAATAGATATTGCGCAGTTTATTTGTCAAAAAGCATATAGAATTTTTACGATGTCCTGAATGTAATAGTTTGGCGACCCTAAAGAAGTCCAGATCATACAATTTTCCGGACCGGGTTTTGAAATCGTTAAGATTCAGAGTGTATTTCTGCTCGAAATGCGGATACCGCAACAGGTATTTTTTGTATAAACTGTCGCGCCACGGGCTTAAGATAATATTCCTATATTCAGCGGCTTTAATATTTACGTATTTTTTTGTTCAATACGTGTTATCAAGATTTTTTAATTGATCTTAATGAGTGACCAAGAGCAGAGGAACTGGTTTGTAATACAAACCAGACCGAGATATGAAAAGAAAGTACAGGAGCAGATAGAAAAGAAAAACATAGAATCGTTTCTGCCATTAATAATGACGATCCGGAAATGGGCTGACAGAAAAAAAAGGATCTATGTCCCCATGTTTTCCGGATATATTTTTGTAAGAGCAAATGAGACAGAACGGCAGGAAGCGATAAGTGAAACAGCTGGGGCATTGAGATACGTATTTTACAGGGGTAAACCGGCGATTGTTTCTGAAAAGGAGCTCGAGAGCATCAAGTTATCCCTTGAATCACCGGACAGATTTGTAGTAGAGAATACAAATCTACACAAAGGGGACCTGGTAAAGATATCCGGAGGGACATTTACCGGGCTGGAAGGAATTGTTACCGAGCTGAGAGGTAAATATAAACTAACAGT
This sequence comes from Bacteroidota bacterium, assembly GCA_023429265.1. Taxonomy (GTDB): domain Bacteria; phylum Bacteroidota; class Ignavibacteria; order Tepidaquicellales; family Tepidaquicellaceae; genus JAEYVS01. The sequence continues at coordinate 4,133 of JAEYVS010000249.1, forward strand.
AAACATAATAGAGCTGTCGATGTCATTGAGCATCATACTGCACTCTGACGAAGTAAAACTTTTAGAAAAAATAAGCGATTAAATGCCTGATTTAAAAGAGAAAATCAAAAAAAATACATTCACAGCAGGGATAATAGGACTCGGTTATGTGGGACTGCCTCTTGCACTGGAATTCGCATTAAAGGGCATAAAAACAATTGGTTTTGATCTGGATGAGAGTAAAATCAAAAGTATTAACAAGGATCAAAAGTCATACATAAAGCACATTCCCTCAAAAAGTATAAAGGATACGGTCGATAAGGGTAAATTCATTGCGACGACGGAATTTAAAAAGCTAAAGGAAACGGATGCAATTATAATTTGTGTCCCAACCCCGCTTGATAAGAACCGTGAACCTGACATGAAATATGTAGTCCAGACTGCGGATGAAATCGCAAAGTATTTACGAAAAGGTCATTTTGTGTCCTTGGAAAGCACAACATATCCGGGAACCACAGATGAGCTGATACTGGGGATATTTGAAAAGACCAAGTTAAAAGTTGGTAAAGATTATTATTTATGTTTCTCGCCGGAGAGGGAAGACCCCAATAATCCAAATTATGTAACGGCAACAATTCCAAAAGTGATAGGCGGCATAACTAAGACCTGCCTTGATCACGGAATGGGTATTTACAGCAAGGTAATAGACAGTCTGGTGCCAGTGTCCTCGACAAAGGCTGCTGAAGCAACAAAGCTGCTGGAAAACATATACCGTTCGATCAACATCGCTCTTGTGAATGAATTGAAAACTGTATTTGATAAGATGGGGATAGATGTATGGGAGGTCATAGACGCGGCTTCGACAAAGCCATTCGGGTATACTCCATTTTATCCCGGTCCCGGTCTTGGAGGTCATTGTATCCCGATCGATCCATTCTACCTGACGTGGAAGGCAAGAGAATACGAGACGGCAACTAAGTTCATAGAACTCGCGGGAGAGATAAACACCAATATGCCCCATTACGTAATATCAAGGATAATGGAAGCATTAAATGACCGAAAGAAGGCTTTAAATGATTCAAAAGTCCTGATACTGGGATTAGCTTACAAGAAAAATGTCGATGACATTAGAGAATCACCATCGTTAAAGCTCATAGAGCTATTACAGGAGCGCGGGGCAAAGGTTGATTATAATGACGACTATGTAAAGTCGATACCCGAGCTGCGTAAATATAATTTCAGCAAAAGGTCTGTAAAGCTTACAAAAGAGAATCTAAAGAAATATGACCTTGTTTTGATTTCGACAGATCATTCATACTATGAGCCGGAATTCATTCTCAAACATTCAAACCTCATAGTAGATACCCGGAATTTATTCAAGAATTTTAAAAACGACAAGATATATAAAGCTTAAATATTAGATGAAAGTACCATTATTAGATCTTAAAGCGCAGTATAATTCCATAAAAGATGAATTGGATGAAGCATTAATAAGGATTGCTGAAAGCCAGTATTTCATATTAGGTCCTGAAGTTGAAAGGCTCGAGGAGTCTATGAACGAGTACATCGGATGCGCAGCATCGATAGGTGTTTCCTCGGGTACTGACGC
>JAEYVS010000011.1 GCA_023429265.1 Bacteroidota bacterium
GGCATATTTTCAATTTCTCCTAGAATGAATTCAACATTATCATATCCAAGCTTTGAATTATTCTCGCGGGCTTTATTGATCATCGCTTCAGTCATATCAAGCCCTATCACTTTTCCTGAATCACCAACATAGGAGCGGGCGACAAAGACATCATTCCCTGCACCGGAGCCGAGATCGAGTACGGTATCGCCTTCATTGATCCTTGCAAAGGCAGTTGGAATACCGCATCCAAGCCCAAGATCGGCATCTTTATTGTATCCCTGCAGCTTTGAGTAATCTTCGGTGAAAATAGCTTCATCCACAGTCGAGCAGCAGCCTGATCCGCAGCAGGAAGATTCGTTCTGATCTTTGCTCTGGTCTACGATCTTTGAATATGTTTCTTTTACGACTTCTTTTATTTCTTCTGGGTTATTCATTATATTGTTTAGAGGTTAAAAAATCACCCTCTGCTCCGGGGTAATCAAAAGCAGAGGGTTAAAATTTAATTAACAGCCGCATCCGCAGCCTGAACAGTCACAACCACAGCCACAATTTCTATTTAGGTTTTTCATTTTATTTATGTTTAAGGTTTATTTAATATTTTGCTTTCGCGCGCCGTCAGCAATTTTTTTTCTAACAGTTACATTCGGCCGAACACACCCGGTCAATAAAATTATTAAAGAATTCCGAAACGTACTTCCAGTTTTCAGCATCTATGCAATAGCATATCTTCGTTCCTTCGATCTCTCCTTTAATCAGTCCTGCATCTTTTAATTCTTTCAAGTGCTGAGAGACAGTGGACTGGGATAATGGAAGGTCTTTAACAATATCACCACAGATGCATTTTGCGGTCATCAGCTTTTTAATTATAGCTACCCGCGCCGGATGGGCGAGAGCTTTAGCAAAACCGGCTATTTTAATTTCTTCTTCGCTAAATTCGTCTTTCTTTGAGAATGCCATTGTATGTTGCTTTATCGTTTATCGTAAAAATACGATGAATAAGTAATGAAGTCAAGGGAAAATTTAAAAACTTGGAAAATGCGTTCCCAAATCGGAATTTGGGAACGAGGATTATTATAAATATTTTGCCACAGAAGCACAGAGTACACAGAGGAAGGAGAATAAGACAATTTACAGTGCCATGCAAACAAGGATTTTTACCTCTCCCCACTCTGATAAATCGGGGTTTCCCCTCTCTCCCGAAGTAAGTTCGGGATAAGCTTGGTAAGGAGAGGGAGTCGAAAAAGTTTTTTTTAACTCCTATATCGGATAGTGCCCCTACCGGAAAATGTTTAAATATTTAGATACTGTTTGAGTGTACATTTAACTATAAAAAAACTCACTCCCGGGAGATGGGAGTGAGTTTGATTTAAGGTTTTTACTTATAACTAAATTAAGGAAGAAAACCGATTATTCTAATAGTAACCACCGCTAAAGCGGGGTTAGATAAAATATCTGACGCTATTTTATTAGTAACATCTTCTTTACTTCTGAGAAAGAACCTGCTTCAAGTTTATAGAAGTAAACTCCGCTGGTAAGTCCGGATGCATTGAATTGATATTCGTATGTACCGGAGTTTAGTTTTTCATTTACCAGGGATGCAACCTCCTTACCAAGAATATCATATACCTTCAAAGTAGCTACTTCGCTTTGAGGTAATGAGAATTTTATCGAAGTTGAAGGATTGAACGGGTTAGGGTAATTCTGAGAAAGCTCATATTTGCCGGGTATTTCAGAAGAAACATTCTGTATTCCGGTTATATCCTGTCCATTCAGCCTAATCCCCCATCCATTGAGTACAGCCGGGGAGAACCCACTAGGGTTATCAGAAGCCATCTGCTGGATATTTATTGTCCAGTTACCTCTCGCAGGCGAATTATCGAAATTACCGAAAGCCTGAAACGGACGGACTTCATTTGTATAAGGAGCAATCATCTCAGGAGAATTCAGTCCCATAACGGCATCGTCAGAAAAACTCGTCAATATATTATGCTTCTCGCCGCCGTTATTATTCATCACAATTCTTGAGGAACCATTGGGGGCTGTTAATGTAATTATATAATCATTAAGTATAGGAGCTGCTGCTGATAGAAAAAGCTCGACATTATTAACGTTATTATCAGGGAATGATGGACCAACATTTATTACAGAGGTCAAACCGCTTGCATTATTTACAGGTATCGTATCAAAAGGTACAGTCATATAATATCCTAACGGGAAAGTGTGGGATTCAGCATCATTACTTTTCATCACGGTAATGTGAGGAATAAAATTTCGATTAAGAACATTACCGTAAAAGTTCTGCTCATTATAATATGAGCTAAATCTGCAGTAATTGGTTAGTCCATTATCAAAGGTTCCGCGCATCCTTGTAAATCTTCCATCAGGTATCATATTTCCATCAAATCCCCAGGATACAACCAGCTCATCTTCAAAATAATCCTTCAACGCATCAGTTGATGCAAACATCATTTTTTGAAGATAATTATCAGGGATAACTTCGTCCCAAAACCTTAATTCATCAATGTAAGCACTTTTCAAGACGCTACTTGTTGGAAAGGCATCAGAGCTTCCGATCCTGATAGGTTCGGTATTCTCAGGCATAGTATTTCTATTAAGGTATAAGCTGTCATTCTGTTCGCCATTAATATAGAATTTCACAGCAAACCCCGGTCCAATATCCTGCCAGGTTACAGCGATATGATTCCATCCATATCTTGGTATAGAAGGTCCCCCGGATTGAACAGTATTACTTCCTATTCTGAAAACTAATTTGCCGGTATTCGCCCCCGAAATTCCAAGATAAAAAGAGTTAGTTTCGCTGGTTGACCCTTTTGAAATTATTGCCACCTCAGTTGCTGGATTGACCGCATCAAGCCTAAACCAAAAATCCATAGTACCATCAATGAGCAGAGAATTTGTAAATGCAGAAGAATCCCTCAATTCTACCCAGCTATCACTACCTGCACTGTTTGGAAAAAATAAAACATTATTATATGGCATCGGGTAACCAAATATGGCATTATTAATAGCAGCATTTCCCTGCCTGACACCATAATGTCCTCCTATGTATTCCCAGGTAAATGCCCCCGCGCCAATATTAAACGTCCAGGAAGCTACAAGCTCATCATAATGATAACTGCCGCTGAAATTTGTACCATCGAAATTTGATGCAGGTTTTTCTCCCAGACCAACAAAACGATTTTGTCTGATCCTCTGTTCATTGAGAACACCCCCCCATAGCCTTACTTCATCAATATATCCGCCAAATCCTTCGTTCCCAAATTCTGCGCTTCCTATACGCACATTGTGGGAATTTGTAAGCACAGTACCCGGTGTAGTTATTGTAGTGCCAACTAATTCTCCATCAATGTAGAAATTCACACTGATATCGCCCGGATCATTCCAGGTAACTGCAACGTGTGTCCAGGTGTTCATAGGAACGACAGCACCATTAGATACAAGATTTAGATTACCAAATCTAATAGCAGGTCTTCCATCAGTATTGATGTAAAAAGCATAAGCTGAAGTTCCCATCTGGGTGCCTTTAGCAATAATGTAATTAAGGGAAGACATGTCAGTAATATAAACCCATGCTTCGATAGATGCATCAGCCCCCTGACTTAGCTCTGGATCATGCTGAACCAGCACGTAATCATCGGGTGTTCCCAACCCGGCAAGATAACTATTCGAGCCATTAACACCATAACCTGCAAAGACTGCAGCGGGAAATATTATGACAGTTAGTAATAATACAAATGTTTTTAGAGCCTTCATTTGTGAAAAGTTCTCCTTTTGTTTTCTATTGCAAACCCAGGTACCCGTGCCTTCAGCGTAAAATAGCCGGCTGGCAACAGACCTCAACATACTGCTGAAGGCGAGCAGAATGTCTTTCCGCGGGGAGGCTGTTAGCCGGCTTAAATTGTTTGGTACCTTCATTTGCAAAGTTTTTTATTGTTTAAAAAAGTTATGTACAAAATTACAAAGGATAGGTATTGCCATACAAAAAGGAGAACTATACTGCATAATCTTGAAATACAACAGAAAATTGGGATTCACTGAAACAAATATTCGCTTTTAATGATAATTTTAAATTTTTTTTGTTTATATTTTTCCTTGCAAATAACCTTCAATCCGTATTAATAAAAGAATTTTAAATAGTAATTTAGTGAATGGTTAAATTAGCATATATTACAGATCAATCGTCTGCGTAACGCACTGTTATTAATGTGTTTATTCTCTGATAAAAATTTCTAAAAGTAATCCGCAATGCTCAAAAATAAGGTCACAGAACTGCTGACATCTTTTAGTGAAGATGAGATGAAAAGATTTTTTGAATTCATTTCATCATCATATTTCAATAAGAATGGCAACCTTATTAAGCTAGTAGAAGAGCTAAAAAAACATCACCCCGGGTTTGATAGCACTAAACTCAATAATGAATACCTGTACCGAAAAGTGTTTTTAAAAGGAAAATATAATGAACAGGTGATGAGAAATCTGTATTCACAACTGTTTAAGCTGGGACGGGAATTCCTTGCTATCGAACTTTTCAGGAAAAATGAAGACGATATCTCATTAGCGGTCTTAAATCAATATTCTTCCAAACAGCTAAATAATTTCTTCACCTCAGAGCTCAAAGACCTTGAAGCAAACTTGAAAAATAATGATGACTTTCAGGCTCATTCATTTTTATATCTTTATAAATTAGAGATAGAAAGATTGAATCATCTGATACAAAACGACAGGCAGCAGGAAGCCGTAGAACACATTCTGACACAAAGTAATTATCTTATATTTTACTTCATTGCCCAGATGTCAAATGCGCAGAACAACCTGAAAATAAATGAAGAAACATTCAACGCAAAATATGACATTAACCTTGTAAAAGAGTTCATTCTCAGTACAGATTTCGAAAAGCTGATGAAATACATACTTCGAAAGAAGCTTCCGTACGGGTCAATGGTCCATATGTATTATTATAAAATGATGTGCTCTGTGTATCCTGATGTCGAAGATCATTATTTCAAACTTAAATCATTTTTGCAGGACAGTATTTCAACTATAAGCAATCTTGAGCTTTATTCGGTGATCACTGTTTTAGAGGTTTACTGCACGAATAAAATCAGCAAGGGGAAGATGGAATATTACCGTGAACTGATGGACATTTATAAGCTGGGAATAGCGCACAAGACATTCATAAAAGGAAATCCTCCGTCGATGACAGCATTGAAATTCAGGAATATATACATCTGCGCTTTCAGGCTTGGAGAGTATTACTGGTCAAAGGAATTCATAGACAGCCACAAGAAGTACCTTACGCAGGAAGGAAAAGCAATTGCAGAACTGGCATATGCGCAGCTGGATTTCCAAACCGGAAATTACGATGGCGCTCTTGAGAAGCTTAACAAAATAGAAACGGATTTTTATTACGTCAAAAAAGACATTCGCAGGGTGATGCTGCAAATACTTTACGAACTCGATGACATAGAGGGTGTATTATCCCAGGTAAATTCATTCCGGCAGTACATAAATAACAATTCTAAGTTAGTAGACGATACCAAGGATAATTACATTAGATTCATAAATGTAATGACCAACCTGGCAAAGCTGAAATCAGCTCCTAAAAAAGATAAGCTTAAGCTTCTACAAAAAAAGGTGAAGGCTGACAGGCTCCCTGCACAGGGATGGATAGAGGAAAAGATAGAGGGGCTTATTAGCTGACAACTTTGCTATGGCACCTACAACGGCACGAAAATGCATACAAGATCGAAATAAGTGAGATCGCTTGACCTCGCCTGCAAACTAGTTGTGTTTAATACCTCTAACTTAAATTTAAAATGATTAATTCACTTC
>JAEYVS010000065.1 GCA_023429265.1 Bacteroidota bacterium
CGGAAGACAGGATATTGGAGGTATCTATGCTCAAAATATAAATATGAACGGTACCTTTGGCGGTCCCACAGGGATCACCAATATTAACTCTAATCCGGATGCATTCAGGCTCGATCAGAATTACCCGAATCCGTTTAACCCGGAAACGAACATAAATTTCAGTTTACCCGAAATTTCGGATATCAGTTTCACTATTTATAATTCTCTCGGACAGAAGGTTTATACATTGGCTCAAAGAAGTGTTTCAGCTGGAAGTCATACAATAAACTGGAACGCGGCATCCTTCCCTACCGGAGTGTATTTCTATAAGCTCGAAGCAGAAAATCTCTCCGACACAAAAAAGATGTTACTTGTTAAATAGCATCAGCTATGACAAGGAATCCCGCTTTAGCGGTGGTTACTTGTTAAATAGCATCAGCTATGACAAGGAATCCCGCTTGTCCCTTCGGGACTTTAGCGGTGGCTGCTAATTAAATAGCGAAGCGATTGATTAGTAGTCCCGCCCTTCAGCGCTTTAGCAGGGACTATTAATAAAACAATATAAACATTAGAACAAGCTTAAAGCCTCCTTAAGGGAGGCTTTTGTTATTCGATTATTATCTTGACGTCTTCACCCTTACCGGTCTGAACATTCATTATCGTCCCGATTGCTTCATTCTCGATCGCTGATGTGATGGCATCCATATCGATGTTCTTATCATTAATATGACCTTTGATATCAAGCGGTAACTTACCCAGAGCCTTTACGCTGGCTTTAATGAATTTCATCGGAAAATTTATATTCACATCTTCTCCGTTTGCCTTTATTACTTTGATTATCAGCTTTTTTGCTTTCCCTTTTGGGTTTTCTTCATTTGAAGTTTGGTCTCCTCTTAAGGCTTCAATCAGTTCGGCGGCTTTGTCGGAATTGATCTTCCCATCCTCCACCATTTTCAGGATTCGTTTTATATTCTCATCCATTATTTTTTCTCCTTATTTTTTATAAATTATGATTATCATTTACTTTTTTTTGAGATTGTGTAATGCTTCGTCGGCATCTATTTCACCTTTCTCCAGCCTGTCAAGTATATCACTTGCACTGTTATTTTCAGGCACATCCTCCACCGAATATCCTAAAGCCTTTATAACATCGTCTAATTTTCCCCTTACAGTCGGATAGGAAATACCCATATCTTTTTCAACATCCTTTATGCTTCCCCTGTTTTTCAGAAAGATCTTAGCGAATTTCAGCTGTTCCTCGCTCAATGATTCAAACTTTGAAAATGAAAAATCACTTTCGATCACGGTTCCGCAGGTATTACAGGAAAGTCGCTCTACCTTCATTTTTGAGCTGCAAACCGGACATGTACTCAATAATTTATATGACATATTGAAAAATTAATAATTTATGAAAAAACTTAATATTCTTAATCTCTAACTTAATTTATTTAATTAATACGGTCAAGATATTAAAAAAGTTTCATATAATATTAATCTTTCCTATTAATCATTTTATTGTGGTTTCATTTGGGATAAATTTCGCTGTATTTTGGGTTATCATAATTGCTGTTTATTGAAATACTATCATATCTTAAAAAATTTGAGTACAGTATTTGTCTTTAAACTCACAGCCATTTTCAATATTTTAAAAAAATAAGGAATTATTTGAATAAATTAATAGAGACATCACAGGAAAGAGAAAGAACGGTACTTGTATGCTTTTCCGTAAAAGGTGACCCCAAGCATTACCATCCCGAAGATTCACTCAATGAATTAAAATTTCTTGCTGAAACAGCCGGAGCGAATGTTGTAAAGACATATTACCAGCAGCGTGACAGCTTCGATTCTAAGTACCTAATCGGAAAAGGAAAAGCGCAGGAAATCGCTGAATACGTTGAGACCCATGAAATAAAACTCGTGATATTTGAAAACGAGCTCGGGTACTCCCAGCTACGTAACCTCGAGCAGAAAATTAAATGCAAGATCATAGATAAGTCTAATCTTATCCTCGACATCTTCGCGGCTAACGCTCGTACATCACAGGCAAAGCTTCAGGTAGAGCTTGCTCAGCTTGAATACCTTCTGCCAAGATTGACACGTCAATGGACACACTTATCCAAACAGTTCGGGGGTATCGGAACAAAGGGTCCGGGTGAAACTCAGATCGAGACGGACAGACGTTTGATTCGTAACCGCATTTCCTCGCTTAAGGAGAAACTGAAAAAGATTGATACTCAGGCTCGCACTCAGTCATCTGAGAGAAGCAAGTATTTCCGCATATCACTCGTAGGGTACACAAACGTAGGAAAATCTACGCTGTTGAATACTCTGACTAACGCGAATGTGTTAGTGGAAGATAAGCTCTTTGCGACTCTCGATACATCGACGAAGATTCTAAGGCTTACCAATATCAAAGCCGATGGTGTTACAAAGTTTCCTAAAAAAGTTTTGATCTCTGACACAGTCGGATTCATAAAAAATCTCCCGCACGGGCTGATAGAATCCTTTAAATCTACACTATCAGAAGCTGTCGAATCAGATATCCTGCTTCACGTCATAGATATCTCTAATCCGCATTACGAAGACCAGATAGAAACTGTTGAAGAGACACTAAAGCAGATCGATGCTGATAAAAAGAATGTAGTTAGGGTTTACAATAAGGTCGATAAATTTCACGATCCTGAGCTATTCGCCCATATTAAAGAGCAATTCCCCCACTCTGTATTCATATCAGCAGAGAAGGGCCTGAATGTAAATGCCCTCGTGGAAATGATCAAAGACATCCTTACATCGGAAAATAAGCTCAGTATATTTGAAATTGAAGCCGGAGACTATAAAAAATTAAGCGAGATCTACGAATCATCCGAAGTTCACGATGTAAAGTATCATGATGATAAGATCGAAGTTACCTTACGAACCAGTGACAAGAGATTTCTTAAGCCTGTAAAAACCAAAAAGGATAAGATCAGTAAATGATAAGAAGCGACTTTATTACACGCGAGATTGAAATTTTCATTAAATCCCTCGCGAACATACTGCTTAAAAAAGAACAGGATCAGTTGGATGAAGCCCGGCACGAAGTAAACTCTACTTCTTTAAATCTCGTTGGTCTGGATATTCCTATGCTGCTCACACTACCCGGGGAAACTATTCTCCACCTGATGAATGTAACAGGTAGCTTCAACCATATGAAATGCTATATGCTCGCGGAACTTTTGATGCAGGAAGCAGAAATTCGTGACCTGCAGGGAAATGAAGATTCAATGGGTCTTTACGAAAGAGCACTGATATTGTTTAATCAGTTGAAACCGGATGAGCTTGACCTGCTCATTGAAGGAGATCCCGATGCAAAGATTAAAGATGCCATTTCCACCATCGAATTAAATCTTAATAAAAACAAAAATAAATAATAAATGCGGGACGTTTCAGTTTACAATGGAGTGGATTACTATCTGCTCGACGATCATCTTACAGACGAAGAAAAAGCAATTCGCGATACCATACGGGATTTTGTCAATGAAGAGGTGCTGCCCATAATAGAAGAGTATAACCAGGAAATGAAATTTCCTTCGCAGCTCGTACCAAAAATGGCTGAACTGGGAGTTTTCGGACCTACACTGCCTGAGGAATACGGCGGTATGGGCGTTAATAACGTTGCATACGGGTTAATTATGCAGGAGCTTGAACGCGGTGACAGTGGTGTCCGCAGCTTTGCTTCAGTGCAGTCATCTCTGGTGATGTATCCGATATACGCTTTCGGCAGCGAGGAGCAGAAGAAACATTACCTACCTAAGCTTGCCCGTGCTGAATTTATCGGTTGTTTCGGTCTGACCGAACCCGATTACGGAAGTAACCCCGGTGGAATGATCACCAAAGCTGAGAAAGTTGATGGCGGATATTTGCTTAATGGAGCGAAAATGTGGATAACAAATGGCACTATCGCTGACGTAGCTGTCGTCTGGGCAAAGCTTGACGGAAAAGTAAGAGGCTTCCTCGTGGACAAAGGGACAAAAGGTTTCTCTGCGCCCGAAATGAAAGGAAAGCTTTCTCTCCGCGCTTCCATTACATCTGAACTCGTCTTTGAAGACTGCCTCATCCCTGAAGAAAATATTCTACCGGAGAGCAGCGGTCTCAAATCCCCGCTCTCCTGTCTCACACAGGCAAGGTACGGTATTGCCTGGGGTACACTCGGAATGGCTATGGAATGTTATCACACAGCATTGAAGTATACACTTTCACGCAAACAATTTTCTAAACCTCTCGCGGCTTACCAGATCACTCAGGAAAAGCTAGCTTATATGCTTTCTGAAATTACAAAAGGACAGCTGCTCGTTTTCCATTTAGCTAAGCTAAAGGACTCCGGGAAAATGCGTCCTCAGCACGTATCGATGGCAAAACGAAATAACTGCGAAATCGCGAAGATCATTGCCAGTATGGCGCGTGAGATGCTCGGAGCAAACGGTATTCTCGACGAATATCCTATTATGAGGCACTTAAATAATATTGAATCCGTTAAAACATACGAAGGCACTCACGAAATGCATACACTGATACTCGGTGAAGACGTAACGGGTATAGCAGCATACGATAATTAATAACTGAAACTTCTAAATGAAATCATTCGAGATACCCATATACTATAGAAGTCCGCTTATTACGGCTATCAAAAATTCCCGGAAGGTCACCGATCCGCGCAAAAAAGATTATTCACCTACCGAACTTGATTTTGGACCCGTAAAGTTTTACATAGCGCGCCATTTCGGATTCTGCTATGGAGTCGAAAATGCAATCGAGATTTCATACAAAGCTGTTGAAGAAAACCCTGACAAACGCGTTTTCCTGCTCAGTGAAATGATCCATAACCAACAGGTAAATGCCGACCTTAATAAGCGCGGAGTTAAATTTATAATGAAAACCAACGGCGAGCAGATCATACCGTGGGATGAAATTAAAGCTGACGACATAGTAATAATCCCCGCATTCGGGACTACCCTCGAAACGGAAAAGATACTTAATGACATTGGAGTTGATACAGTTGAGTACAATACTACGTGCCCGTTCGTGGAAAAGGTCTGGAACCGCGCCACCGGACTCGGCGAAACCGGATATACCATTGTCGTTCACGGAAAATACAGGCACGAAGAAACCCGCGCTACATTTTCCCATAGTAAAGAAAATGCTCCTACAATAGTAGTCCGTGACTTTGAGGAAACAAAGATCCTTGGTGACTACATGCTCGGTAAAATCTCGTTTGATACATTTAATGAACTGTTTAAAGACCGTTATTCAGTGAATTTCGATCCTGCATCATCGCTTGAAAAAATAGGTGTAGTAAACCAGACTACAATGCTCGCGACCGAAACCCAGGAAATTGCTAATTACCTGAAAGAAGTAATGCTCCAAAAATATGGTGAAGAAACCCTGAAAGATCATTTCGCTGATACCCGTGACACACTTTGCTATGCCACTCACGATAATCAGCGCGCAACATACGGGCTTCTCGAACAAAACGCCGACCTGGCAATAGTTGTAGGGGGCTATAACAGTTCAAATACTTCCCATATAGTAGAGTTATGTGAAGAAATACTTCCCACATACTATATCTCTTCAGCGGATAAGATCCTCAGCAATAACCTGATCAGCCATTTCAATTTCCATAAACACGAGGAGCTCACCACAGAAAACTTTCTTCCCGCTAAAACACCTGTAAAGATAATCCTTACCAGCGGAGCATCCTGTCCTGATGCCCTGGTTGAGGAAGTGATGATGAAGATCCTGTCCTATTTCGATGGTGTAAGACCCGTTGAAGAATTACTCGAGGAGTTCCAAAATTAATCCTTTCTGTCCTTAGACAACTTTCCTGCCATCTCTGTCACCCAATGCTTTTCCTTTCCGGGTCTGAGTTTTTCAAGCCTGATCATCAGTTTATCTACACGGTCTTTATCGTACAGTGACTTTAGCTCTGTGAGATCCGCCACTGCCTTTACAAAGTTTGTGTAATGTTCAAAAACATCCGGGGGCATTTGTTTTTGATTCTTTGCCAGGTAGTGCTTGTAACTATCCATGTAGGATATCAGTGTTTCCAGGTAACCCAGCTCATAGTATAGCTTCATTGTGATATTGCGTTTTCTGAGATTCAGAACTACAGGTTCAAAATTTACTTTCAAAATATACTCGAGTGCTTTCTCCTTATCCCCTTTAACATAATTTATGTTAGAGTAGCTTAAACTAATTGTATCCTCTTTTTCATTTCCCGGGAGATAATCACCATAATTTCTTATAAACTCCTCAGCCCATATAAAATCTCCGACAGCTATTGCATCATCCACAATTCTCTCAAATCTCAGTGGAGCTATGTAATTATCCTTAGTCAAAGCGTTTACTTTATCCGACATTTTATGCACTTCCAGCCGCTCTTTGATAAACTCCTTGTCCCCAAACGCAATTCTCTTATTTGCATAATTCAGGAGTATAACAAAAGCATTATACTTTTCAACATGTGTTATTACTTCAGCATACTTTTCACTTAATTTCTTCAATAAATAAAAATGCTGAGTATTCTCATATTCGAGTAAAGTCATTACCTGGTAGTAGATTATTTCTATGGCCGGTACTCCCAGAAAGTTATTCTTTTGAACATAATCAAGAACTTCCCTCTCCATTGGAATTCCGGATTCCTTTTCGAGAGACCGCACATTCTGATTGTAAAAAAACCTGCATTCTTTCAGGATTTCAATGGCATAAAACCGTATCATTGCTTCCGTACGGCCTCCCTGATCTGTAATGAATTCCTTTCGTTTGGAATTAAAATCCCTTTCGGCGCTGATAGCTTCAAAATCCGCCAGATGATAACTATAATCGTTCGGGTTTATTTCATCGATTTTCTTTCTGCAGGATTTCAGATTTCTCTCAAATAATTTATCGAGATCTCTTGAGTTCAGCTCAGTGAGTGTATGCAGTTTTATCACGTGCTCGTGCTTCCTAAGATTCAGCACTCCCAGGTATTCCTCTGACAACTTCAAAAGTTCTGAAAGTATATAACGGATGTTTTCATCCTTATATTCCTTATCTCCATATATATGTTTGTGGATTTCTTCTTTTGTTGGCAGGGTATCATTTTCACAGATCAATTCATAGGCTAGCGAAAGATTCCTGTTTGTATTGTAAAATGGTGATTCGAGGAATTTACCGAATTCCTTACGCTCGCTTCCACTTAAAGAATTAAATATTTCGGCAAATTTGCTCTTTTCCATACTCACAGAATATTACAATAAAACCTTAAAATCAAGCTTAAATGCAAAGTTATTGCATATTTTCAACCTTTTTTCACCAACATTTTACTCAATAATTCTTTGAATTATCTACTCCACAATCCTAATTTAGACTACTTATTTACAATATTAAAAGGAGAAGATAGAATGAAGATGTTTCACGAAGTCATTTCGCCGCGCGAGGCGATTTAAAGCAGAAAATCTCCCTTTTATTATATATTTCCAATTTAAAGCGGGCTCAGTCCCGCTTTTTTTTTAAGGTTACGTTACCCCTTCCCATTTCCATTTAAAAACCCCGGCAAATTTTCTATATTAGTAATCCAAATTAAAAAAAGAGGATATACGAATGGCTTCAAAACAGGATTTTTTAAAGGACACTATCGAGCATATCGATATGAAAAAACATAATGTTGTCCCGATCGTGGACGATATGAAAAATATGGCTTTCTCAGCCCGCGACCTCGCTACTGCCGCCGAATACTATGATATGATGCTCAAAGACGAAAGATGTTCAGTAGTGCTATGTCTTGCAGGCTCGCTCATATCTGCCGGATTGAAAATGGTTATTGTGGATATGGTGCGAAATAATATGGTAGATGCCATAGTGTCCACCGGCGCAAATATTGTCGACCAGGACTTTTTTGAAGGCCTCGGTTTCAAACACTATAAAGGTTCACAGTTCGCGGATGACAATGAGCTCCGCGACCTGATGATAGACCGTATCTATGACACTTACATAGACGAAGAAGACCTGCGGGTCTGTGACATGACCATTGCTGAGATCTGTGACAAGCTGGAAAAACGCCCTTATTCATCACGTGAATTCATCTATGAAATGGGTAAATATCTTGATGAAAACGGAAAAAATAAAGACTCAATTGTACTCGCGTGCTATGAACACAATGTTCCGATCTTCTGTCCTGCATTCTCAGACTGTTCGGCAGGATTCGGTTTTGTACATCATCAATTCAATAATCCCGATTCGCACGTATCACTCGACTCCGCTAAGGACTTCCTCGAGCTTACAAAAATTAAGCTTGAGGCTTTTGAAACAGGACTTTATATGATCGGCGGCGGCGTCCCGAAGAACTTCGCGCAGGACATCGTAGTAGCCGCGGAGATCCTCGACAAAGACGTCCCGATGCACAAATACGCCATTCAGATCACGGTCGCGGATGATAGGGACGGCGCGCTATCCGGCTCCACTCTGAAGGAAGCCAGCAGCTGGGGTAAAGTCGATATGACATACGAGCAGATGGTTTACTCCGAGGCGACCCTAGCAATACCGCTAATATCAGGCTATGCATATCACAAAGGCAACTGGAAGAACAGGAAAAAGCGAGAATTCCAGAAAATGTTTCTGAAAGAAGAAGTTTCAGCTTAAATATCGAAGAAACCATTCAATAATATGAAAGGCGGTCAAATGGCTGCCTTTTTTTATTAGTGATTTTAAGAGATTTTGTCCGATATTGTTTTTCCTGCAATTTGTAAAAAATGTTACTGCGGTCCGGAAATCAGATCTGTTTTTTCAATAACTTCCTAATAAGCGGTTCATTTACATTTTTAATTACCTTCATTCAAATAAAGTCAATATGTCAAAGAACAAGTGGTTTGATCTTTTGGTAGAGATAAAGCACGATACAAATATACGAGATTGGTCAGTAAGAGTCAAAAAGAAAAAGGATAGATAGCGCATCTATACAAAAAGGTGTTTAAAGAATTGTTTTTATAAGGGCGATATTTTTAGGGATTGACAGCGGGATAGTAATGTAATGATGAGTTTTTACTCCGCTAATAAAAAAAGGGCAGCCGTAGCAGCCCTTAACTCTACAAACTCAAAATACTCTACAAACTCTACTAACTCGAACCTACTTTATCAGCACCATTTTCCTGGTCTGAACAAAATCATCCGCTTCTATCCTGTAAAAATAAATTCCCGCGGCAAAATCGTGCGCGTGCCAGTTGACTTCATATGTACCTGCATCCAGAGCCCTATTCAGCATCTGAGAAACCTTCTGTCCGAGAGCATTATATATGTTGAGCTTTACAAAGTTGGACTTAGGGATGGAAAATCTTATCTTAGTCGATGGATTGAATGGATTAGGATAGTTCTGTGATATGCTGTAATCAGCAGGGATCTCACCCGAAATATTCTGTATCCCCACGCTTTTGGGAGTTACATATACCGCGTAAATTTTACCATTCGCTGTGGACTTATTCCCGAAATTTGAGGTATCAGCGTGTATCCCTCCAAATATATGACCAATTTTTGTTCTCTTTGTTAGCTCGTGAAATTTTATTACACCATTATCATAATGTGGCACTGTTGTATCCGCTATGAGCTTCGCTTCAGCTCCCAGGAGATCAGGCATCCTGATAGGAAGCAGGTCCTGGTTGGTTGTACCGTTAGCGCTTCTGGTAATATATGTAATGTCGTGAACAAAAGGCACTGCTGAATCCTGAACAACCTGCTGTATCACCGTATCATAATAGTAATAGCTGATCCCTCCGAATAAAGTTGTATAAAGATCGCCTGTCGTGCTGTCCATCATTACAAAGCTCGCGCAGTCATACTGCTGGAACAATTGGTCGAAGCTTTCATCAACGGTATATCCGGTGTCATCCAGGTACACCGGGTTCAGCCAGGGTAATGTAGATAGCGTAAATACCGCGCCATAGTTTATAAAATAGGGTGTACCGTCGGGATGAACAGCATCTACGAAATTCAGGTCCCTCCTTCTGAGATTTATGGAATCCACCGTTACATTGTAATTTGCAAGGGAAAGCGTTGAACCGTTATCCACCACCTGGAATTTAGAATAACTGTAATTGTAATATTGAACACTAAAGGGACTGAGGTAATCACCATAAAATCTTTGACCGCCATATAAATAAAAATATCCGTCTTTATATCCGAGGTCACCTCCTGTGCATGCTAATCGGGAGTCTTCCAGAGTTCTGACATAAGGAGAAACGGACTGCCCGTTTATGATAGCGTTGATTGTTTCGTTTACATCTATTGCTGTGATATTCTGGAACGTAGTTATTGAATCCTGCAAACTGTCCAGTCCATACCCGCCTATTACATACAGCCTGTTTCCCACCTGTGTATAGTTTGTATTGGTAGAGCTGAGTCTGTCAGCTAATGACAAAGATAGATCCTGGTACGTGCTTCTCGACCAAACCTGCCCTGTCACGGGATCGTAAACGTACATTGTTCTATTCTGAAATCTTGAAGGGAATGAAGGCGAGCTATTGAAGCTGTGCAGCCCGTTTGTTCGTCCCGCAAGCAAGAGCCATTTTCCGCCTGACTGAGCGTAGGCAAAAGACTGCAGTGTTGGTGAATTCACTGCCGGAATCTCCTCCAGTTCCACGGTATACGGATCGGGTCCCGAATAAACCTGTGAGCAATATGTAAACGAAAGAAATACAAGAAATAAAAAAGTCTTAAGGGGCATGCTAATTCTCCTTTTACGGTAAATTGATTGAAAACTCTTCCCTGATAAGTTTGAAGTTAATCCCTCGGTGTGCTTTGACAGCATCCGTTCTCCTGAAAACAGATGCCTAAGTGTGAAATGTTACGTATAAAATTGCCGTTTTTGTGTTAAAGAAACAAGCAATAAAAAAAAAGGACAGCCAAAGCTGTCCTAAAAAAATTTATCGAAAGCGAGGTTACGTAACCTCGCCTGCTATATTCTACTTCACAAGTACCATCTTCTTTGTGTCAGAAAAGCTTCCTGTTTCCAGTTTGTAAAAATAAATTCCACCGGGCTGACTTCCAGCTTCCCAGGTAGCTTCAAATACCCCTGCTGACATTTCACCGTTTACCAGTTCACTCACTCTCTGACCGAGGGCATTATATATGCTAAGATTAACAAACCCGCTTTTTGGCACCTCGAAACGAATTTTAGTCGAGGGGTTAAAGGGGTTAGGATAATTCTGTGAAAGGCTGAATCCGCTTGGAATCTCACCTGATATATTCTGTATTCCCACCCAGAAAGGTCTCACATAAACCTTCAGTATCACGTCACTCGCTGTTGTACTTCCCATCCCTGTTGTTCCCGGATTAGGGTCGCTGGCTTTAATTCCGCCGAAGATATACCCCACGAATGTACGGGCATTCAGATTCCTGAATTTTATTACGTGATTGTCATATTGCGGGATATTAGGATCTATCACAAACTTTGCATTTGTCCCCAGTAGTCCCGGCATTCTCTGCGGGTACAGAGTTTCGGTAAAGTTTCCTGCATTGTTTCGTGTAACAAGTGACACTTCATCGATAAACGGTACAAGAGAATCGACATCGATCTGGCTGGTACCTTCATTATAATAATACATCGCCGTTCCTCCAAAGAACATAGTGTGCATATCTTTAGTAGTACTGTCGAATAAGCACATATGAGCCGTGGTGTATTGATTGAGCTGCTGATCAAATCCTGTTGTAACTGTCGCTCCGTTTCCATCAATGATTATCGGGTTGAAAAACGGAAGGTCCACATCATATCTAAAAACACCGCCATAATTAATTAACGCGGATGAACCGTCCGGTTTAATAGCCGGCACAAGATTAAAATCCCTGCGGTGGAAATTAACCGTGTCTATCACCGCGCTATAATTCACAATGTCGACGTTACTGCCGTTTACACTTACCTGGAATTTCTTATTTGCATTAGTATATACCTGGTTATTTGTTCCCTGTCCTGTATTCCAGTAAACCCCGTTAAAATTATGTCCTCCATATAAATACAAATATCCATCAAGATATCCCATCTCACCGCCTGTTACCCTCACCCTGGAATCTTCCAATTGCTTTACGTAAGGTGACATTGTGGTATTTGAAATAACCGCGTTTATCATTCCATCTACGTCGATGACACTCAATATTGGGAAAGTCTTTAGCTGTCCTGTAAGCGAATCCAAACCAAAGCCGCCTGTCACGTATAGGTTGTTGCCAACCTGAACATACTGTTGATTTGTCGATCTCAAAGGATCCGCCTGCGAAACAGACAGGTCAGGTCTTAAACTTCTAGACCATACCTGATTTGTGTTGGGATCAATAACGAATACATTTTTATTTTGAGACGCTGGAGGAAATGCCGTAGGTGGAGTGAACCCGTGGAGACCGTTGGTTCTGCCTCCGATAATGAGCCATTTTCCGTTAGACTGAGCGAAGACGAATGAATGAACATTCGGCGCGCCGGGGATGCTGACCTCTTCAAGCTCAAGCATGAAAGGGTTGCTGCCGGCCTGCGTAATCCCTGAAGTAAATATTAAAATTAAAAATAGTAATGCCGTATAAATTTTCCGTACCATAACCTGACAAATAAATTTAATTATTAAATCTTTTTAATTAGACGACGGCTCTATCCAGTCACCATTGTCTCTGATAAGGTTGATCAATTCGTCCAATGCACTCTCGGCATTGACACCCCTTTTTACTACCTCTTTACCCCTGTAAAGAGTGATTTTTCCCGGTCCGCTGCCCACATATCCATAATCCGCGTCGGCCATTTCCCCGGGACCATTAACAATGCACCCCATTATGGCGATCTTCACGCCTTTGAGATGATTTGTTCTGCCGCGTATCATAGCTGTGGTTTCCTGCAGGTCAAATAATGTTCTGCCGCAGGAGGGACAGGAAATATATTCTGTTTTGGAAATTCTTGTTCGTGATGCCTGCAATACTCCGAATGCGAGCCGATTAATCATATCGAGCGGTGATGAAGAAGACTCTACCCATGCTCCGTCACCAAGCCCATCGAGAAGAAGTCCACCGATATCTGTCGACGCATAGAGAGCCAGGTCATCACCTGTGACTTCATATGATCTATGTATTATTACCGGATTCTTTATGCCTTTATTAATCAGCTCAATGAATGCTCTGCGTAATGCAGGCATCGAGTGTGCATTATTGGTGTTTAATACTAAAATTGTTTTACCATCGGAATTTAAATAATTAAGCAGTTCTTCGTTGTATACGTCTTCATCAGATAGCAATAGTAAATTTATTTTATGTGACCGCTCCTGAGAATTCAAATATTCATCCAGGCTAAAAAGAGGATACGATTCACTTTTATTCTCCAATTCATTCCAGTACTTAAAATCATATATCTTTTTTAGTGTTCCGGGAAGCTCGAAGCTAATGTCCCTGCTGCCGAGATAAACATAATCCGGCGCCATGTCTCCAATGTTCCATTTATCCAGTTCGCTGCTGTATGTATACCCTATCTTTGCAAAATTTTCCGGTGAACTGATATCCTCATCCGATGGAGTAAGAACAACAACAGGAACATTTGATTCGCCTATATTATCTACTTTTATTGTTTCTCTTCGGCTGTAATTAAAAGGATCGAGCGGATAGTCTATCACAGGGGGTATCTCACTATGCTGAGAACGTGAAGAATATCTATTCACGAGTTCTCTGCATACCGGGATCTCATATTCCGGTTCCTCTGTAAGTGAGACCCTTACCGTATCACCTATGCCGTCTTCAAGGAGTGTTCCTATTCCCAGCGCTGATTTTATTCTGCCGTCTTCACCGTCCCCTGCTTCTGTCACTCCAATGTGAAGAGGATAATTCATTCCCTCTTCGATCATCTTGCTCATCAGCAGCCTGTATGCCTGCACCATAACTATGGGGTTGCTTGCCTTCATCGAGAGCACTATCTCGTGATAATCATTATCCCTGCATATGCGCACAAACTCCAGAGCTGACTCTACCATACCAAGCGGGGTATCACCGTACCTGCTCATTATCCTGTCAGAGAGTGAACCGTGATTTGTTCCGATGCGCATAGCGGTACCATATTCTTTACAAATCTTTACCAGTGGAGTGAATTTCTCTCTGATTCTGTCCAGCTCCTGGATGTAATGCTCGTCTGTAAAATTATATACCTGGAATTTTTTCTTATCCGCGTAATTTCCCGGGTTCACTCTTACTTTCTCAACAATCCTTGCGGCAATTTCTGCGGCATTTGGAGTAAAGTGAATGTCTGCTATTAATGGAGCATCATACCCGCGTTTTCGGAGTTCATTCTTAATGTTGAGGAGATTTTCTGCTTCGTTCTTACTGGGAGCGGTAATGCGGACATATTCACATCCTGCCTCTATCATCCTGATTGATTGCTCTACCGTGCCGATCGTATCCATTGTATCTGTGGTGGTCATCGACTGCAGGCGGATGGGATTATCGCCGCCAAGGGGGACACTTCCTATATGAACCTCACGGGTTTTAAACCGTGAATATGAAGTGAGGCTGTTACTATATTTTTTCGAATGTGATAATGTCTCGAGTTCCATAGGTAATCTTATCTCAGCTTTTTACTTTCCTGGAAAAGTATTTTCTTTTCCTCTTCTGAAAGGCTCTGGTAGCCTCCTTCGCTGAGCTTGTCTAAAATTTCATCAATTTTTTCCTGGGCAGATTTTTCATTATCTTCCATCTCCTTCTTGTAGTCGTGAGTTTCTACTTCTTCGTAATCATCTTCTTTTATGTGAATTTTCTTCGCCGTATTACCGCCATTTGCCCAGTTTCCGTATGTGCTTTCCTTTTTCTTTCCCGGAGATGAGAATTGCGAAGTAAATCTTCCCTGTCCCTTATTAATATTTCCAAAGAAACTGCCCATACCGAGCTTTTTCTTGTTTATAAGCAGATAAATGATACCTACCACCGCGCCGCCAAGGTGCGCCACGTGGGCTATTCCCGTATCGTTGTCTCCTATTACCGAGAATAGGTCTATTGCCATGTATAATATAATGAGATACTTTGCCTTTACGGGTATGAAGAAGTACAGATAGATTTTTCTGTTAGGGAAAAGGAATGCAAACGCTGCGAGGATGCCATAAATTGCCCCGGATGCTCCGACCGTCGGACCGACTCCCGTAAATAACGGAGCAATGAATTCATTCGCAAGACCTGCTCCGACACCGCACATCATATAGTACCAGAAAAATCTCTTTGAACCCCACATCATCTCGAGCTCCATTCCAAACATCCAGAGGATGAACATATTCAGGAATAGATGCATAAAACCGCCGTGCATGAACATATACGTAAAGAGCTGCCAGGGCATGAAATTTCCTGACTCTATTGGCCATAATGCAAAATTATAAAAAAAGGATTCCCCGATGTTAACATTACCGACCATTAACGACCGGAAAAAGAAATGCTGGAGAATGAATATGGTGATGTTTGCTACGAGAAGGTATTTAATAACCTGCGGGAACATTCCTCCACCGCCAAAAAGCCCGCCGCCTCTTCTGTTATACATTATCGTATGTTAAGTTATTCATAGAGTTATCTGATGCCTCAGCCTATATTTTCAAACAAATATGTAACTTATCCTGTTCCTAAAGACAGGACCTAATTGGTTTAAATTAGTAATTGTATGGAAGTAAAATATAGTAATTCCGATTATTAGAAAATATGGATAAATACGTGCAATACCCTATAATATACGGATAATACGTTATTTACACAGGAATGTTATGTTTTAGAATGACCTTTTGAAGGTAAATTACAAGGAATACTGGTACATTTCCTTTTCAAGATCTACTATATCTCTGAGCTGACAGAGGAACCACTTATCTATCTTTGTAGCCTCATATATTTCATCAACGCTCACGCCGAGCAGCATCGCATAGCGGATGTAAAAAATATTATCATTCCGGGGTACTTTGATTTTGCCGACTACCCTGTCGATAACTTCCTTCTTCTCGTCACCCTTAACAGTCAGCAGGTACTCGGTCGGAAAGTCATCCTTGCCGTCCGCTCCAAAACCCGCCCGTCCTGTTTCAAGCGAGCGAATGGCTTTCTGGAATGCTTCCTTGAAGTTACGTCCGAATGACAT
>JAEYVS010000102.1 GCA_023429265.1 Bacteroidota bacterium
AGCTGCCACCGAGTATTGTGTTCATTACAGTTACTTTAATGAAGTCCGGATTGTCACGCGCGATGCCGAGGTGACCGAGCTTTATGGATGACTGCACAGAACCTTTCTTCTCTATTAAATAAGCGTGTGATGGCTTCGCAGGGTCTGGTATGGACGCTGTCACAGCGGGTTTTTCTCCGGGTATCATACCGCGGAATTTCTCGTTTACCTTTACCATCGCTTCTTCAGGAGAGATGTCACCAACAAAAGCAACAATAAGATTGTTTGGGGTGAAATACTTTTTATGGAAATTTACAAAATCTTCCCTTGTCAAAGCCGAGACGGTTTCCTTTAGCCCTTCGACGGGAAATGCGTAAGGAAAATTTCCGTAAACGTATTTGTGAAATACTCTTGACGCAAGGTAGTCTCCTTCGTCAAGATAACTCAGGAGAGAATTCAGTCTCTGGTCTTTTACTCTTTTGATTTCGTCTTCAGGAAAAGTCGGATCGAGCACAACATCCGAGGCTATATCAAATATACTGTCGAAATGTTTTTTAAGGGAATAACAGCTGACATAACTCGCATCATAGTCGCATCCATCAGAAAGCACTGCTCCGAGAAAATCCACCTGCTCGGCGATCTCTGTAGCGCTTCGTGTGGAGGTACCTTTTGAGATAAGGTCAGACATCATTGAGGCAAGCCCTATCTTATCCTTTCCTTCAATCGTATCGTAATACGCACCGGCTTTAAAAACAAACCTGACACTGACGAGCGGCAATTTACGGTCCTCAACTACGAGCACGGTAATACCGTTTTCAGTTTTGCTTTCAAAGAAATCGGGAAATTTGACATCTCTTATTTCTCCCGGAGCCGGTGGCTTTGATCTGTCCAAAACCGGTGTATCGTGGTTCATTTCAATACTGCTCATATCTGATTTAATATATTATGCGTTTTTTGGTAAATACGTTAAAACTACTCTTTGGTTATGGTTTAAATATTTTTTTGCTGCTGATATTATGTCATCACGGGTTACATTCAGGTAATAATTTATCTCGGTATTAATAAGCTCAGTATCTCCATAAAAGGTTTTTATCTGTGAAAGCTTATCGGCAAGGTTAATTATGGACAGTCTCCTGGAGCTGAAAGAGGTTTCAACTTTATTTTTTACCTTAGTGAGTTCCCCGCCTGTAAACTCCCCTGCCATAATTTCATCCAGTATATTATATATCTCTTCTTCTATCAAGCTTGGTTCCGTATCAGGGTACCCGTATGCTGTTATTGAGAGCATACCTACATCTTCCATTTCATATACCGCAGAATCTATCTCAGACACCAATCCTTTCTCGTGTATAAGCCTTTTATAAAACCTTGAACTGTCGCCGTCATTCAATAATGAGTTCAGGATCTTTAGCGCATAGTTTTCAGCAGACCCGATCTTCGGGAGCTTATAAAAAATAAATACACCGGGGATCTGGACGTCATCATACAGTACATCTCTTATTTCCGAAGTAATCTCATTATAGTCAAAGGATTTTCTTTCTCCGTGAGGAAGTGCCGGAAGGTCACCATAGTATTTTCTAATCAACTCCTCGGCAGAATCATACTCTATGTCACCGACAATTGACAATACTGCGTTTGAGGGATGATAATATCTTTCCCAGAATCCTTTGATTTCCTTTAAAGTAACAGACTCTACATCGACAGCAGAACCTATGATCATTTTTCCGTAGTTAGTCCCTTTAAATAATCTTATAGAACTTTCTTCCTCCAGTGAACCATAAGGGGAATTATCATAGACCGTCATCTTTTCTTCAAGCACCACCTGTTTTTGAATGTCGAGGCTTTGCTGATCAATGCCAAATCCCGCCATCCTGTCTGAATCCAGCCACAACGCAAATTCAAATTGATTTGAAGGGACAACCGTATAATAGCTTGTAGAGTCCATAGTAGTATAAGCATTGCTTTCACCGCCTCTCTCTGTAAGGAGCTTATCGAACTCTCCACTGGTTGTATTAGCTGTTCCTTCAAACAGCAGATGTTCGAATAGATGAGCCAGCCCGCTTTTGCCCTGGTCTTCATCCTTTGCGCCCACGTGGAAAG
Organism: Bacteroidota bacterium; assembly: GCA_023429265.1. GTDB lineage: Bacteria > Bacteroidota > Ignavibacteria > Tepidaquicellales > Tepidaquicellaceae > JAEYVS01. The sequence continues at coordinate 2,080 of JAEYVS010000102.1, forward strand.
TGGTATTAATCACAACCGAGGGTATTTTGTCACTCTTTGACAATACAACCTTCAAACCGTTATCAAGCGTAAACTCCCTGTACTCTACCCTGGGAATAAAAATGCCGGAAGAAACCGGCTGGGGATGGGCTTTATTATCCATATTGATCACTTCTGAAATACTTCCTTTGGTAAATATTTTAAAACAAATCTGTTCCCGTTTTTAAACCATTTGGAAACGGAATTTTGCACATCTTCTTTGGTGTAAGAAAGATAATTATCAACTTTTTTATTTATAAGGTCTATATCATCAAATTGAATTTTATTGAATAGAGTTTCGAGTCCAATATTCTGTAACGTCGAAAGAGAATTGGTATTGGAAAATTCTATGCCGTTCCTGATCTTTTCGTATTCCCTGTCTTCAAAACCCTCTTCAATTATTTTATCAATTTCCTCGTTAATCATTTCCTCGGCTCTCTGAGGGTCTCCGCTCATTACAAGCTCCACTCTGAAAATGAACAGTCCCGCATCCTGCAGCTGGTATTTAATGGCATACACGGATTGGGCAATCCTTTCGTCATATATAAGCTTTTTATAGAGCCTGCTGCTTTTGTCATTTGCTATCACATTCGCAAAATACTCGAGCGTGTACTCTTCCGGAGTACCTGTGCCCGGTATGAGATAAGCAATATAAAGAACGGGCAGCGAGACATCATCGTAAACGGTTGAGTACACATTCCCATCGATACCTTTGATAACATTTTCATACCTGGGAGGATCTATAGAATTTTCTATGCCTCCAAAGTATTTTTCGATAAGCTCAATGGCATTATCGACATCAAGATCTCCAGCAAGAACGAGAACCGCGTTCGCTGGCGTATAGTACGTCTTATGAAAATCTATGGATTCACTAAGTGAGAATGAATTTATGTCATCGTCATAACCAATGACAGGACTCTCATAATTCGATCCCCGGAGGACTGTTTTGAAAATATTATGGATGGCTGTTCCATAAGGAGCATTGTCGTATCTCTGTTTCTTTTCTTCAATAACAACGCTCTTTTGATTTGAAACATTTTCCTCGGTAAAATTTAACATATTCATCCTGTCAGACTCCAGCCACAGAGCAGCCTCAAGCTGATTTGACGGTACAATGTCAAAATAGACCGTTACATCCTGCATTGTAAAAGCATTACAAATACCGCCTGCATTCTGAATATACTTAAAATGCTCACCGCTTGGTATGTTTTGCGATCCCTGGAACATCAGGTGCTCAAACAAGTGTGCTATACCTTTTTTACCAAATGGTTCATCTTTTGAGCCTACTTTATATCCAATGGTAAGATTAACTATGGGGTTTGTAGTATTTCTGTAAAAAACACACTGCATACCATTTTTGGTGGTATATTCCCTGAATTCAAGATTTTTATTTTCGGGTGAACTAATATTGCTAATTTTATGGTTTATATTCTCAGACTTGAATTTATTCAATTACTTAACTATTATTAAAAAAAGAAGTTAAACTGTTTAATTATAAATTTCACTGTAAAAATTAAACAAAGGACGATCAAAGGGGAAATATAGAGAAAAAATCTACATAAATTTCTGTTAAAGTTTAAATTGTTTGTTATGAAAAAGTTCAATTCCTACCCCGCAGCAATAATTTTGCTGGTGTCTCTATTTTCCATATTAATCAACAGCAGTATTTCTTACGGTCAGCTCGACGCGATATTTGGGAAAAATAAGGTACAATACGAGACATTTAAATGGAAGTATCTTCAATCAAAACATTTCGACGTATATTTCTACCAGGGAGGCGAACACCTCGCGCAATATACTGCCGAAGTTAGCGAAAAATCACTGGATTCGATATCCAGTACTTTTGATTACCGCATTTCAAATAGAATACCTGTAGTTGTTTTCAATTCACATAATGAATTTCAGCAAAATAATGTCATAGACCAATATCTTCCCGAAGGCGTTGGTGGTGTGACTGAGCTATTCAAAAACAGGGTGGTTGTCCCCTTTGAAGGTGACTACGAAAAATTCCGCCACGTAATACATCACGAGCTCGTTCACGCTTTTATGAACGATATGTATTATGGAGGATCCATCCAGAATATTATTTCCAGGAACATCACGCTCGTCTTTCCATTATGGCTGAGCGAAGGAATGGCAGAATATGAAAGTCTTTCAGGCTTAGACAAAGCGACGGATATGTTCATGCGTGACGCGGTAGTAAATAATTACCTGCCACCTCTCGAATACATAGGTGGGTACTTTGCTTACCGCGGCGGTCAAAGCTTCTTTGCGTGGCTCGCAGATTATTACGGGAAAGAAAGCATCGGAAAATTGATGAATAATATCAAAGGACTTGGCGATGTAGATGCGGCATTCAGAGAGACATATAAGTTGAGCCTTGAAAAGATTGGTGAAAAATGGCAAAAGGAATTAAAGAAAACATACTGGCCAGGTGTTGCATTCCGGGAGGAAGTATCGGACTTTGCAAAACCGCTTACCGATCACGAGAAAGACGGCGGGTTTTATAATGTATCTCCTGTTATTTCACCTAACGGAAAATTGTTCGCGTTCATTTCCAACAGGGATGATCTCTTTGATGTTTTTGTAGCAAATACAAGCACAGGCGAAGTGCTTCAAAAAGTAATTGAAGGAAGCACATCCAGTGAATTTGAAGAGCTTCAGATACTTACACCCGGACTTTCCTGGTCACCGGATGGGAGAAGGCTTGCAGTGAGTTTGAAATCAGGTGAAAGAGATGCCATATTCATCATCAATGTAAATAGCGGTGACGAAAGAAAGCTCCCCGTAACCAGCGAAAACATATCTTATGTGACGTGGTCTCCTAATGGAAACACACTTGCATTTGTAGGAATGAATAACAAGCAATCAGATATTTACACCTATGATTTGAACACAGGGATTGTTAATAACCTTACCGATGATATCTTTTCTGAAATGAGCCCAACCTGGGCACCTGACGGTAACAATATTTTCTTCACATCCGATAGAGGAGACTATGTTGAAAAGAGCATGCTGCCGGCAGATTTTAAAATGTATGATTATACCCCGACCCAGTTTGACATATATAGTGTCGATGTGAATAACAAGAATGTTACAAGGCAGACAAACATTCCTAATTCCAGGCAATCATATGCTCAGTTAAGTAATGACGGGAAAAAGATGCTTTACATTTCGGATGTCAATGGTATCAGTAACCTATACTTAAGAAACTTTGACTCGACGGGAAATCCAACCGATAAACCCATCACTAATTCACTAAATCCTCTCGACCAGATTTCCGTCTCCAGAGATGGAAAACGAATGCTTTTTTCAGCTCTGAATAAAGGGGGATACGATATTTATTCAATGAACAATCCCTTTGACAGGAATATTGGACTGGACAGACTGGAGCCTACAGAATATGTGCTGGATAAATTTGGCAATATAGATAGTGACGGTAATGTAATAAGTACCGGCGAAGGCGATACTATTGCGCGCTCTCCTTTAGTGCAGGGAGACACTACCGGAACTGAAGGGATTTTTATGGATACGACGGAAGCTACTACCGAAGCCACAGAGGATACTACTAAGGGACTATATGGAAATGACATAACACTCAATCTAAAGTCAGAGAATAAAGATAAGAATGAAAATAATATCCTCGACTCACTGTACAAAGAGAATACAAACTTTAAGGTGGCTGATAACCGCACAGAAGAAGGTACATTCAAGACGAAGGATTACAAGATCAAGTTTACTCCTGACATAATATACGGTGCGGCTAACTACTCAAGCTTTTATGGAGTACAGGGTACTGCTACACTGGCATTCAGCGATTTGCTGGGAAATCACAGGATACAGGTGCTGACCTCAATGGTTATCGATCTAAAGAACAGTGATTACGCAGTAGGATATTATTATTTACCAAACAGACTCGACCTTGGCATTAACCTTTTCCATACTGCAAGATTCCTTCTCTACAATAGAGGCATACAGGGAGATGAATTATACAGGTATAGAAATTTCGGACTAACTATGCAGGCTTCATATCCTTTTAACCGTTTTAAAAGAGTTGATGGAAGTCTATCATTCCTTCATATTACGAAAGAAAATCTTGATGACATAAATGAGCCTGTGGAAGAACGGAACCTGATCGTTCCTACGATGAGTTTTGTTCACGATAATACAATATTCGATTACTTAACGCCCATAAAGGGAACACGCTATAATCTTTCAGCGCTTGGAACACCGAAATTAAGCGATGACGGTATTGGTTTTGTTTCAGGACTGCTTGACTACAGAACTTATTTTAAAATTGCTGACGGATACAGTTTCGCATTAAGGTTTTCTGGAGGGGCGAGCTTCGGTCCAAATCCTATGAGGTTTTATATTGGTGGTGTTAATAACTGGCTAAACCGGACATTTGAAAATGATAATATCCCGATATCAAACATCGAGGAATACGTATTCTCACAGCCAGGACTCCCACTCAGAGGATTTAATTATGATGCAAAATCCGGTTCTAAATATGGTATAATTAACGCCGAGCTGAGATTCCCTATAATAAGGTATCTGATACTGGGTCTACTTCCTATTGGATTCCAGAATATAGAAGGAGTTCTATTTATGGATGCAGGAACAGCCTGGAGAGATGATAACGCTCTAAAGCTTTTCTCAACAAATCCTGAGGGTAAGTTAGTTACAAACGACTTACTGATGGGAATGGGATTTGGTACACGGGCAGTATTCCTGAATCTTCCGATAATGTTCGATGTGGCCTGGAATTACAACCTTAATAAATTCTCGCCGCCAAAGTATTATTTGTCACTAGGATTTAACTTCTAGACTTAACAAATAGCTTTTAATATAAAAAGAGCCCGCGGTTTAATATACTGCGGGCTCTTTGCATAAAAGACTTATATCTATTTAACTAATAGCATTTTTTTGGTTTCAGTAAATTCATCCGTCTCAAGCTTATAAAAATATACTCCGGTTGTTAGTCCGCTCGCATCAAATGTCACCGAATACTCCCCTGCATGTTCAAATTTATCCACTATGGTTTTAATAGCTTTACCGCTAATGTCGTAGACTGTCAATCTAACGTTTGAACCCCAGGGTAATACATAACCAATGCTTGTAGAGGGATTAAAGGGGTTTGGATAATTATCTCTAAGTATAAATTTGTCTGGATGAGATACCGGATCTTCTATACCTACTAATGCCATGATACCTTCCTTAACAAAAAGATCAGAGACAACATTTCCGAAGCGAGATGCTGCCGGAGTAAATGATATTGCAACTTCACCGTGGTTTTTAGCAGTGACAGATGTTGAACCCATGGAAAGATATGCACCTGCGCTGTCCTGGTAAACCAGAAATGGTCCGTTAAATACCGTACCCTGTCCGTAAACCAGGAAAACACCCTTAGGTCCTGATGAGTTATTATTGGCGTAGGTGACATATAAATTTCCTACATCGTCAGTATCAATACTTCTCCAGAATGCGGGAAGACCTACACCAGGAGGCACTATAGCAACCGGGGCAGTAAAGCTACCTCCTATAGGACGTGATATCACATATAACCTGTTATCAGTTGACAGCCTGTAGACAATATATACTGTGTTATTATTATCAATTGTGATATCAGGATAAGATACATTAGCGCTAAGCCCGGTTGGAATGCTAACTAATGAGCCGCCTTCATTCGTAAAATACATTAACGCACCACCGTTGAAATTGGTATTTGTTGTATATGTTATGTGAACGTTGTTAAGATTATCAACTGCGGCTTCGATATCGTTTTCTCCTGAAGCTTCCGCAGGTCCGAGAGTTATCTCAGGTCCAAGCTGGCTTGTGATGAAATTGTATGTTCTATAGTAGGCATTATCCTGACCGGTCACGAATGTCATATACACAAAATGAGCAATGCTGTCAGTACCTACAGCCATGTGCGGTGTGGCTTTATTCAAGCCCCCTGAAGTGATCCAGACAGTATTAGAAAAATCCCCTGTTGTCTGCCGTTCATTTGCATAAATGACCTGGAAGAGATTTGAACCATCGCGTCTTTCCCAGCCAATGTGAACATTATTCTGCCAGTCAAAATCAACGATGGCATAATTATCATCAATATTATTATTTGTTACACGAATTTTCTCTATAGTTCCGCTCCGATCTGTCCAAAAGAAAATGTCTCTCGTCTCGCTGGCTGTATGAAATTGCCTGGTATTGACAATATTATAGTTGCCATTTGCATCATATTTTATCTGGGCTCGGTAATTATAAAAACTGTCAAGCGCAAGAGTATCCAAGGGGAAATTCAGATATCCCTGTCCAAATACATTTTGAGAGCCAACAAGCAATAAGAATATTAAAAATCTTTTCATATGTCTTAATTAGATTATCATTATGAAAAGAATAAAATAAACAGCTTTTTTTTACAAGTGAATTCAATGTATCATTTATCGGGTTAATTTGCTAATTTTGTATTACACGCATTTCCGGGGGACCTGTAAAATTCATCACAAACTTTAAATAACACCAATGAAAGTCAAAGCATCCTGCTTATTAATGTTTGTATTCTTTTCCACATTGATCTTTTCTGCGTGCGGTGAAAAAAATGACGTCACGACCAACAAAAAAGACAGCACCGGCATAACCACAGAAACCGGGAAACAATTTTCCCCCGAGATCATCGCAAAATTAGATTCCATACTTAATGCTGCAATGATAAATGACAGTATCCCGAGTGTTACAGGCGGTATCTGGATCCCTTCGATGGGCGAATATACTTTCGCAAAAGGCGTTTCAAACCGCGAAACAGGTGCTGAGCGTAACCTTACAGACCATTTTAGAATTGGAAGTGTCACAAAGACCTTTACAGCTACCGTAGTCCTTATGCTTTGCGATGAGGGCAAGCTCACGCTCAACGATAAGCTCGACAAATACTTCCCGGAAACACCAAACGCAAAAGACATCACCATAAGGATGCTCCTGGATATGACCAGTGGACTCGGAGATTATCTGCAGGCAAAGGAAATTGATGATAAACTAAGCGACAGCTTGACTGTTAAATTTACTGATGAAGAACTTTATTCTATCGCGATAAAACAACCGGTAGAATTTTTACCCGGTGAAAAAGGAAAGTGGAAGTATTCCAATACAAATTACTTTATTCTCGGAATGCTCATTCATAAGATCACAGGCAATGAATGGTATAAGGAAGTAACAACCAGAATAATCGATAAACTTGGAATGAAGAATACCCTCTGTCCTACAACTCCTGAAATTCCCGCTCCTTTTACTTCAGGATATATTAGGGACAGTACCGGAAAAGTAATGAATGTAACAGAAGTAGATCCTTCCTTTACAGGTTCCGCGGGTAATATGATATCGAATATTCCTGACCTGCAGATCTGGGCTAAAGCTCTTACAGAGGGAACTCTGCTTAGTGATACTATGCAGGCTGAGAGAGTGAAATTTGTACCGACTTTTGTAACAGATAAATTATCATATGGACTGGGAATGCTCAATGTAGACGGATTTTGGGGTCATAACGGAGGTATCCCTGGTTTTAATACCAGTATGTACCGTTCCCTCGAAAAGGATGCTCTCTTCATTATAAGTGTTAATATGTATCTTGACGGAGGAGCTTCCGATAAGATTTATACACAACTGGTGAAGGCAATCTATCCGGATAACACAGGATTTCCTATACCCCAGCATACTAAATAAAGAAAGTTTCTTCACGATAGTAGTTTAGCTTTGCCGGTGAGAATCGGGTTTTTAATAACCCTTAAAATAATTCGATATGAAATTTTTAAAAGTATTGCTAATTTTAACGATCATTTCATTCTACGGATGCGGTGAGAAAACAGATGTTACTACAGGTAAGGACACAACTAAAACTACCGGTACTCAGTCAACGGGAGAGCAATTTCCTGATGAGACCATTAAAAGGCTGGATTCGGTGCTTAATCATGCAATGATGACTGACAGCATCCCCGGTATCATCGGTGGAATTTGGATACCCGGCAAAGGAGAATATACCTTTTCGAAGGGAACATCTGAGCTGGGAAAAGATAACCCGAGGACAATGGATCAGAACATCCGCATTGGAAGCATTACTAAAACATTCACTGCGACTGTCTTCCTTCAGCTATGTGATGAAGGCAAAGTGGCATTAAATGACAAGCTGGATAAGTATTTCCCCCAGGTGCCAAATGCAAAGGACATTACAATGAGAATGCTCCTCGATATGACGAGCGGACTGGGAGATTTCCTCGATGCGCCGGTGCTCGACAGCGCTTTTTTTCACGTTGGTAATGGTGACAGAAAATTCACTGACGAGCAGATCCTCGAGATATCAATAAAGCTTCCACCGGTATTTTCACCGGGAGAACAGGGTAAATGGAATTACTCAAATATCAATTATCTGCTTCTTGGAATGATCATAAAGAAAGTTACTAATAATTCCTGGGAAAGTGAAATAACAGAGAGGATAATAAAAAAACTGAACCTCACGAATACCGAAGTACCAACTTCGCCAAATATGCCCTCACCCCATGCTCACGGCTATATGAGGGACACTTCTACCGGTGAAGTAAAGGACGTAACAATAATGGAGCCCTCCATAACAGGCTCCGCTGGATGCATGATATCAAATATTAATGACCTCACAATATGGTCTAAAGCCTTAAGCGATGGCACGCTTCTCAGCGATACAATGCAGGCTGAAAGAATGAAACTGGTACCAACCTATGTGATGGATTTTATGAAGTATGGGCTGGGAATACTTGACTTTGTGGGTTTTTCTGGACATAATGGAGGTATAACCGGCTTTAATACCAGTATGTACTATAATGAAGAAAAGAATGCCCTCTTTATACTCAATGTAAATATGTTCGGCAGACAGGGTGGAGTTTCGGATAAAATATTCACCGGACTGGCAAAGGTCATTTACCCGGATATGCCGTGGAAATAACTTAAATCCTACAATTTCAAAGCCGCTCCGAGGACCTCCTTGAAGCGGCTTTTTTCATAATAGACTGTTAATTTTCGCTAAAGAATTTTATTTTTATTTTAAAATTTAAAAATCCGTCTATGGCTAAACTAACGGAGATAAAAACCAAGCCAACCAAAGCAAGTGTTAAGGATTTCATTGAAAGCGTTGAGAGCGAACAGAAACGTAACGATGCTAAAACAATCCTTAAAATGATGCAAAAGGCATACGGAAGTACACCCAAAATGTGGGGTCCTTCCATAATAGGATTCGGGAAAAAGATTTATAAAAGTCCTATGACAGATAGAGAAGTAGAGTGTTTTGACATTGGATTTTCTCCAAGGAAATCCAGCTTAACATTGTATATCGAAAAACCAGACGCTGATCTCAAAAAGTTAGGGAAACATAAAACCGGCAAGTCCTGCCTTTATATAAATAAACTTGAAGATATAGATTTAAAGGTTTTGGAGAAAATGATCAGTAGATCCTCAAAGAAGAAATAAATTCAATATTATATGGCAAAACTCGTAGAAATTAAAACCAAAGAAAATAAAGCCAGCGTTAAAGACTTCATCAATAGCGTTGATGACGAACAAAAGCGCAAAGACAGTCAAACCATACTCAAAATGATGCAAAAGGCATCAGGCAGTAAACCTAAAATGTGGGGT
>JAEYVS010000135.1 GCA_023429265.1 Bacteroidota bacterium
TTTTTCCGGTATGTGTAATGCAGATAATTGCTTTTGCATTGAGCCGTGCGGCAATCTCGGTAGCTGAATTGGCAATCGTGTGCAGAGTATTCTCAGGAGAGTCCTCCACGAACATTTCATTGAAATAATTTGACTTTTTGATCGTCTCTGTCTGGAGAATAATCTTTTTCATCATCAGAACAGCTTCGAATGGATGCTTTCCGGTGGATGTCTCCGCTGAAAGCATTACACAATCCGTACCGTCCAGGATGGCGTTTGCGATATCGGACGCTTCAGCGCGGGTAGGTACAGCACCTTCTATCATTGACTCAAGCATTTGTGTCGCTGTTATGACAGGCTTTATCTTTTCGTTGCATTTGCGTATTATCATTTTCTGAAGTACCGGTACCTGTTCACTGGAGAGCTCGACTCCCAGGTCACCTCTTGCGACCATAATGAGGTCAGATTCTTCGATTATCGAGTCTATATTTGTAATTGCTTCTCTTCGTTCGATCTTTGCAATTATGGGGATCTTTTTGCCCCTGGAACGGATGAGTTCACGCAGATACCTTATGTCTTCCGCGCTCCTTACAAAGCTCATTGCGATAAAGTCCACATTATTTTTGATTCCGAACTGCAGGTCTATCTTATCTTTTTCGGTAAGGGAATGCAGTTGTATATTTGACATTGGTAAATTAATACCTTTATTCTCTTTGAGCAGTCCGCCTCTAACCACTTCGCATTCAATGCAGTTATCGGATTTATCCTGTGAAATTACTTTTAGCTCGATATTTCCGTCATCGATTAGCACAGGATGTTCGCGGCTAAGGTCGTGTATGATCCCCGGGTAATTTGTTGATATCATTTGCGGTGTTCCGAGGACAGGATCAGAGCAGATATTAATCCTGTCACCTAGATTGAGCATAAAGCTTCCGCCTTCAAGTTTTCCTATGCGTATTTTAGGACCTCCAAGGTCCTGTATGATTGCAACGGTCCTGCCAAGCTTATCACAGGCTTCGCGTATATTGTCAATGTACTGTTTGTGGATTTCGTGTGTCCCGTGAGAGAAATTCAGCCGGGCACCGTCCATCCCTGCGTTTATGAGAGCTTCTATATTTTCTACAGTGGAGACTGCAGGTCCTATGGTACAAATTATTTTAGTCTTTTTATATATCAATTTTATGAGAATTAATTCATTTTTACAAAATATTCATAAATAATTCTTTATTAAAGTTAGTAATTTGAATCAAGACATTAAGTTATTAATATATAATATCTTCTAAAATCTCGAGTAACGTTTATGAAAGTTAATAAATCAAGCCAGGTAAATAATGGAAATGTGTATAATGTGAGTGAAAGGGCTGTATAGTATAAATCTATTCGTCATTCTTGAATGCGGTTTTTTTAATTTTAGGATTTAGCTTATACCTCTTATAATGCCTTTTCATCTTATCCATCGAATGATCTTTCCATATAAATTATTATTATTATTATTTTATATACCTTCATATTGTTATAAATATTAGGATAAGTATATGTTTAAATAAGAAGAGAGGTTTTGCAAAAAGTGGATAATTTAGGACGTTTTCGATTTTGGATGAATTCTATTCAAGGAGAAAAGTTTAATGAAATCGAGGTAGTTTTTGTGGTGTGAAAATCATAAAGGGGTAGCGAGCGAATGCCTTCTTTGCTATTCAACGAATCCCTCCTCTATGTCGTCCTTACGCCGTTTCTGCTCTATAAACCTATAATGGTAAATTTTTAATATCCATTTGCTTCAAAATAATGCCAATCAGTTACATCGTCTGGCTCTATTCCCAAATCCCCAGCAAGCTCTTCTCTCGATATGCCAAATACTTCTTCCATGCTTGCAGCTTCTTCATAACTAACTTTTATTGATTTCTTAGATGGTTGTTCAATTTCATCGTTTGCCCATTCCTCCAGTTCTTTATTATGAATATTAACAAAATGACCCTTATCATCTTCCAAATGACCAGTTTCAACACTTTTTTGATGTGCTGAAATTTCTACGTTTTCTCCAATAAAGTATAAATATGCATATGGAATTATTTTACAAATTCTTTCTATCCCGAAAGACCAGATTAAATGCATTGGTGGAAATTCATGCTGAATGTAGCCATATTCATTTTCAAATCTTACTTTAACCATTGGATTATTCTCGGCATTTCTAACAAGACTCATGGATACTATTTCAACAATATGAATGTCAAAGTAACTTAAGAACTTTTTATCAGATTTCCTCAATTTTTATAAATATTAAATTATGTCGAAATTTCCTCATATCTTTAATATAACAATATCCATAAAATTTAATAGATAATTATATATTCCTATGTACTTTTTGCAGGTGCGGCTCCTGCTCCCCTGAGTTTATTAAATTGAAACTTCTCTTTATTCAAACTAATTTCATAAGATTTCAAAAAATTAGTTTGTGAAAATCTAAATACGATAGTATGGCTTTCCAAGCAGCAAAGTGTCCAAATTGTAATGGTGAATTACAAGTTCCCGACGATCGAGATATCGTTAAATGTATGTATTGTGGTAACGATATTGTTGTACGTGAGGCAATTAAATTAGTTTTGGGAATTAATGTAATCAACACTATGAGTTTAGCGGATGCCTCAATAAAGTCAGGAAATTTCCAAGAAGCAAATATCTATTATACGAAAATATTAGAAAATGATGTAAATAATGCAGATGCTTGGTTTGGGAAGGGATTGTCAGCGGGTTGGATGTCAACTCTTGCAAAATTTAGAACTGATGAAATGATTACGAATTTCGAGAGTGCCTTTCAATATTGTGAAGATAATCGAAAAGATATTATGAAAGAAAAGGCAGTAAATGAGATAATAAATATAAGTATCGCAATACTAAGTTTGTCCGAAAATCATTATAATGAGTTTATTGATTTAGATGATTCTTTGTATGATTTTGCTGAGCACTGCTTATATATCATTGACTCACTTGAAAAAGCTTATATTATAAAACCTACTAAAACAACATTAGAATGGATACTCCATATATGTGATAAATTTAAAGGTACTGACTATTTCCCTATTTTTGAAAAAATAATTGTAACAAATAGTAAGGAATTACAGAAATATTAAATAACAGATATTTCTCATATCCTAAAATGATTTTCAATTTATTTTGTCCGCATTAATGGTATTAAGATGAAAGCACTTCTTATATTTTTTTATATTTCTAACATCCCATTCAATTTATTCTCAAACCGCGGATGAATTTCCTGAAGATTATCCGGATGGTTTTCCCATTCCTCCTAATTCTTCTTTGTATAGGATACTTGGAGTCTTCCTCACATACAAGTGTTTCATTTATTTCAGATTATACTCCCATAGAAATATACGATTATTTTATTGCTGAAATGTCAGAGCCTGAGTATAAGTTAATAGTGCATTAGAGTGTTATTGAAGAATCTACTATAATTTTGGATTGGAAAAAGAATGAATTTGGTATTTCCCTTATTGTAACAAATTCTTTAGAAGGATCTTCAATAGTTATAATGTATGGATATAATTATTGAATTCATTAATTATTAAAGTTAGTAATTAAATCTCAATATGAAGAAATTATCAAGTAAAACAGTGTTGATCACCGGGGCGACAAGCGGAATTGGCAGATCAGCAGCATATTTATTCGCAGAGAACGGCGCAAATGTAATAATCACCGGCAGGCGCGCAGACAGGCTGGATAAAATTTCAGCGGAACTCAACGAGAGATATGGAGTAGAAATTCTGACACTACCTCTAGATGTTAGGAGCTACGATGATGTCGAAAAAGCTATCAATGAACTGCCGGATAAATGGAAAAACATAGACATTCTAATTAATAATGCGGGATTATCACGCGGACTGAATAAGATACAGGATGGAGTGCTCGATGACTGGGAAGAAATGATAGATACCAATGTAAAGGGTCTTCTGTATGTGTCAAAGTGTGTAATACCATTAATGCTGAAAAGAAAAAGCGGGCATGTGGTAAATATTGGTTCGATAGCGGGGCATGAGGTTTATCTGTCAGGAAATGTTTACTGCGCTACGAAACACGCTGTGGATGCTATTACCAAGGGAATGAGGATGGATCTGAACGGGACAGGGATTAAGGTTACGACTATAGATCCGGGGCTGACAGAGACGGAATTCAGCAATGTGAGATTCAGAGGGGATGATGAAAAAGCAAAGGCCGTATACAGAGGAATGACACCGCTTACACCGGAGGAAATAGCTGACGCGATATTATTTACCGTTACGTGCAGTGATAATATGGTGGTTGCGGAGATGGTATTGCTGCCAAAGGATCAGGCAAGCTCGACGATGGTACACCGTAAGAATTAAGAATTAAGAATTACAAATTAAGAATTAAATTATAAAGAAATGATGAAAACGAATCTATCACTCGTAGTATTATTTTTTCTCTTCTCTTTAAATTCTTTTGCTCAGGATGGGTTAAAGAATAGAGATATAGAAAGTCCATTTAGCTTAGGAATTCAAACGGGATTTACATTTCATACTCATTATACTGTACAGAAGGGGGTTAATCAGAACTCGTTTGGGGTTAATTACTTTGAGTTTTTAGCCCTATATAAAATTGGCAGGTTTGAATTTGGGATTTCAGTGGGACAAGATGAGTTTACAATAGAACCTATAAGTGGTGGAACAACTAAAACATATTCTCTTCGGACCTATAATTGGGGAGCCTTGAATCTAAACTATTACTTTTCACCAAACACGTACACCGGAATTAAAGGCGGATATGATCCCAGGAGAAATTCTAAATATTTTGCCGGAAATTTTGGAACGGATATCCTTTCCAACCATGATTGGAGATTGAATGCGGTTGCACAAGTTATGACTAATTTAGGCGGTGAATCGTATAGTGTGGACTCATACCAATTAAACCTGTTATTCAACGTCCGTTTCAAACCTGATATTTCGGGTATTTTTTAAATATTTTGGGACAAATTCTGAATTTACGGTAGGTATTTCTTTATATGGTTTTTTTGAATATCTTTTAAAAGTCAACTTATTTCAAGGGAAGCATTAACTTTTTTTGGAAAAAATTTAACTTTTTAAAGATGAAAAAAACCTTACTTGCTATTGTATTAGCAATGTGCATTATTGCGCCGGGAATTGCCGGTGCCGTGCCAAAGATCGACCCTTATTTGCAGGAGAAGCTCAATTCGTCTCCTGATTTTGAGCAGATCCCTATTTACATTACTTTCACGAATCAGATGAGGCTCGCAGACTTTAATGACCTGCCTTATAATCTGCCTAAAGCCGACAGAAGAAGAATTGTCATTGACAGATTAATGACATTCTCCCAGACATCTCAATACAGCGCAAGACAATATCTCGAAACAAAGTTAGCATCCAGGAATGTAGCGTACTATGAGCCACTATGGATTAACAATACAATTCGTTTGTCTGCAGATGAATCGACTATTCTCGAACTGGCAGATATGGATAATACAAACATTCTCCAGATATGCTATGATTATCCATATGAGGTCGAAGAGCTCAGAGATGTGGTAAACCACCGCGCTCCATTCAGCATTAATTCCGTAAACTCCGTGATTAACCCGGGGATTACATTAATGAATGCAGATGATGTATGGGCATTGGGAAATAGAGGAGCAGGAGTTTTGGTTGGTAATGCCGATGACGGTTTTCACTGGAGACATCCTGATGTGGTGAATAATATGTACCAAAATCTCGGTGAAGATGCCAACAATAACGGAAGGACTATAAATATTGGAAGCGGTACAACTTCAGCTTTCGATCCGGGTGATATTAATGGTGTGGATGATGATGGAAATGGGAAAATTGATGATTTCATCGGATGGGATTTCTCTACAAATAATTACAATATTACAACGGCTTCTCACGGTACAGCCACATTAAGTACAGTAGTAGGTGACGGTACAATGGGTAATCAAACAGGAGTTGCCCCGGAAGCAAAGTCCATAGTAATGCGTAACAGCAGCGGACAAACCCAGCAATGGGCAGCATTCCAGTATGCTCTTCAGATGGGCTGTGATGTTATGACAAGTTCTCTAAGCTGGAAATGGAATCCTGCAACTGGTAATCCTTCTCCGCCTGACTACAGCCAGTTCAGGACAGTTTGTGATATGTCATTAGCGGGCGGTATGATCCATACAAATTCAACCAGTAATGATGGCGGCGCTGTAAATACTACAAGACCAATTCCGGTGAATATCTCAACCGCGGGAAATGTTCCGGCACCGTGGGTTCACCCCGACCAGCTTCACGTAGGAGGCGTCAGCGGTACGATCGGTGTGGGAAATGTGCTGGTTTCGACTGATGTAATATATTCAACATCACCTTACGGTCCATCTACCTGGGGTAACTGGTCTCTGTGGGGAACATATCCTTACTCAATAGATCCAAACCACAGAGATTATCCATACAGCAGAACAGCTCCGGTAGAAGTACCGGACTCGATGGGTTTGATTAAACCTGACGTATCAGCTCCGGGTCAAAATTCACTTGCAGTTTATGTGAGCTCAGGAACGGGATATGGATCACTATTCGGTGGTACATCATCCGCTACGCCTCATACAGCAGGATGTATCGCATTGATGCTTTCGATAAATCCTGAAATGCTTCCTCAGGACGTGGCAAAAGTAATTATGCTTACAGCAGTAGAAAAAGGTGACCCCGGAAAAGATAACAGGTACGGAGCAGGAAGAATAGATGCATTGGCTGCTACTACATCTCCTAAATTTACACTCGAGGGAATCAATAACGGAAGCAATATGCTTATCAATAGCACTCTTACTGCGAGTGATACTGCAAGAGAGTTAGTGGGATTTAAAATTTCTACATCAGTAAATCCTCAGGTTGGTTCGCTGAGAAATATGACTTTTGGAATGACAACAAACGCATCAGGTTCTGATATTACTTCATTTGATTTATATTATGACGCGGATAATAGTAATACGGTAAGCAGTGGTGACGTAAAGCTTCAATCCATTCCTTTCACAAACGGTCCTTTGGAATTTACCGACTTAAAATTTAAATACACAAATAATGTCAGACAGATAATTCTCGCAGCAAAGACAACCGGCTCTGCAAGCGGAAGCCAGAACGTGAATATCGGTCTTATGGATACAGCGCAGGTATCTGCATATTATACTACAAGACCATTTATAACAAACTTTCCATTTGGCAGTGTGACCGGTGTAAGTAATAATACTGAAATCCTTTCATACCAGCTTTCTCAGAACTACCCGAACCCTTTCAATCCTGAGACTTTAATTAAGTATTCAGTGGCAAAAGACGGTTTTGTAAAGATCAGCGTATTTGATATGGTTGGAAGGCAGGTGGGGGTATTAGTAAACGGTATTAAGACTGCCGGAAATTACCAGGTGGAGTTCGATGCTAATTATTACGGCGGATTATCGAGCGGGGTGTATTACTATAAGATCGAGGCAGGTGATTTTAGTGACATTAAGAAGATGATTTTATTGAAGTAAGTGATGGTTTCCCAAGCTGGGGCTTGGGAAACAGGGTGTTCAGGAACAATTGTCCGGAAATATCATAATATAGAATAATCGAAAATTCTCCTTCCCAAGCCCCAGCTTGGGAAGGTTTTTATATGCGATCTTCTTACAAAATCACGGGTACTGAAAATATATACTTCATTACTTCGACTATTGTAAAATGGATTCCAATTTTTACCACTCCCAAGTATCTCAATATTTTATTTAATAATCTCAAATTTTATCAGAAGAAATATAATATTGAGATATATGCATATGTATTTATGAGAAATCATTTCCATTTGGTTTGCAGATGTCCAAATTTAAAAGAGGCTATTCAATCTTTTAAAAGTTATACAGCAAAAGAAATTATTAATGAATTGGAGAATGACAATAAATATGAATTATTAAAGTTGCTTGAAATATTTAAACTGAAGCATAAATCAGGCTCAAAATATCAAATTTGGCAAGAAGGGTACCACCCAAAGCAAATAATTGACTCGAAAAGTTTAGTGCAAAAGATAAACTACATCCATCACAATCCAGTACGTAAAGGTTTGGTCAGCAATCCAACTGACTGGAAGTATAGCTCGGCTAAGTACATTTTAGAGGATGATTATTCTGAGATTAAAATTACAAGAATATGATGGTTTCCCAAGCTGGGGCTTGGGAAACAGTGGGCGGGTGATTTCATAGCTTTTCCTTATAGGGCGGGCTTTTCGCCTGCCCCGGTAAGGTGTTTAATCTCCCCTGACAACTTCTTGCACTCTAGCCAATCCGATTTGAAATTTACGATTTTATAAAAAAAGTATTGAAATTTGTTATGTGTTAAATTAATTTTAAAATAAGGGCAAAAAACGATTTTTAATAATTTTACACTTAACCTATAAAGAAAGAAGGAGTAAAAGAGATGAAAAAACTCTTTACTATTTTAAGTTTGGTATTGGTATTATCTTTTTCGACAAATGACCAGGCTAAATCACAAACCGGGTATAATGCAGTAGTAGAGTATGTTACCGGAACATGGTGCCAATGGTGTCCTTGCAGTCATGGTATTATCCAGGGAATATTAACAAATTACCCTGAAACAATGATCTTAGCTTATCATGGTGCAGGTTCAGATCCATGGCAGTCATACAGCGCAGGAATCAGAGCTTTATTCGGCTTCTCAGCATACCCGACAGGTGTTGTGGGAAGAAATTCCGGAATAATTTCAAATTCTGCATGGAACAACAGGGTTGTACTTCAATCAAATACCTGGCAGCCAACAATCGAAATTAACATTGCTGCAATGAATTACAATTCTTCAACCCGCCAATTAACAGCTACAGTTGAATTCGAAGCATTGACTACTCTGACTGAAGAGCACAGAGTTAATTTTGTACTGACAGAAAGTAATCTTGTATATCCTCAGACAGGAAATGGATCATGTCCGGGTTCCAGCAGCTATGTACATAATCATGTGGTAAAAGGAATGTTGAACGGTGATCTTGGAGAGGTATTAAACTTTACTTCTGATAATAATGTTGTAACTAAGAATGTCAATTATACTTTACCTGTTGATTTCGTTGCTGAAAACTGTGATTTAAATATCTTCACATGGAAGAATGTTGGAAATATTTCAACACAAAACCTGATCGCACAATCAAAACATACATCTGTCGATAATCCAACTAATATTGGAAACACTAACACGATTGCAAATGAGTATAAATTGAATCAAAATTATCCAAACCCTTTCAATCCATCAACAAATATAGTTTTTTCAGTTCCTAAGAGCGGTAATGTGAGCTTGAAGTTCTATGATATGCTGGGAAATGAAGTAGCTTCCTACATTGATAATGATTTCCTTGCAGCCGGAACTTATAATGCAACATTTGATGGCGCAGGATTACCAAGTGGTGTTTATTTCTATACTTTAAGCACGAGTGACTTTAGCGAGACTAAGAAAATGATTTTAACGAAGTAACTTAGTATTAATTTGGTTTTTATTAAAGCGGGGAGGCGTATGTTTTCCCGCTTTTTTTTATTGCTTGTTTCATATTAATTCCTAATATTATAGATAATTAACTTACAATCAAACATTCCATGGAGGGAAAACAATGCTTAAAAAATACTTTCTTATCCTATCTGTTTTTTGTTTCCTATTATTCTCCGGTAATGCTTACTCACAATGGACATTCGCGGGTGGAGTGACAGGCGCGGGAGACTTTCCAAGTATTTCTGTTATTGATCAAAATACAGTTGTTGTTTTTGGCGGTCCAAACGGATCTCCTCAGGTATTCTTATCGACAAACGGAGGGGCTACATTTACCCCCATAACCGGAACAGGTATGGCTAGCTTTGAATTATACTGTGGATGGGCTGTTAATGCAACCACAATGTTCGCCGGAAACGGCGGAGGCGTTGGCGGTACCGGTGGAAATGCTACTTTTTATAGAACTACTAATGGAGGAACTACGTGGTCATCGGTTTTATCAACAGGAAGCAGCGCAGGATTCTTTAATGCCATAGTTTTTTCACGTTCCATGCCAACTTTTGGAATTGGTCAGAGCGATCCTCCTACAGGAGTTGGTCAGCCCTATTATATTCCGGTCACAACTGATGGCGGAGCAACGTGGACTGCAACATTTCCTCCCGGCGTTTCCGGAATGGCATCAGCTCAGAATGCTACCGTAGTAATTGATGATCAGTTTTATGGTTTCGGTTTGGGAAATACAGCTCCTGCCAGATGCTATTTAACCAGTAACGGCGGGGCTAACTGGTATGTAGGTTCGCATGCAGGCATTACAGGCGGTTTCGTGGCAGGTCTTGCTTTCAATGATGACAAAATGCATGGCATTATGTCAACAAGCAACTCTTTTCCAAATGTTGCAAGAACTACAAACGGTGGAGTTAACTGGGCGACCG
The DNA here is from genome assembly GCA_023429265.1 of Bacteroidota bacterium. Classification (GTDB taxonomy): domain Bacteria; phylum Bacteroidota; class Ignavibacteria; order Tepidaquicellales; family Tepidaquicellaceae; genus JAEYVS01. The sequence goes on from JAEYVS010000135.1 coordinate 10,433, forward strand.
TAAGTTTAGGCGGAAGCGGAACAACTACTTTAAGCAGTATAAAATGGATAACCGGAACAAATATGGCTTATTACATTGGAAGAGCGGCAACCGGGTTATGTTACAAAAGCACAAATAACGGTCAGACCTGGACTTCTATGACAACTGCCGGACTCTCGGGATTATCACATTTCGATTTTGTAAGAGATGGCAGTAACATATACGGGTATTGCATAGCAACCGACGGCAGCGTGCTTAAACTGACAGATGCAGTCACAAGCGTGGAAGATCCTGTTTCAAATATTCCGGCAGAATTTAAGCTTTCACAGAACTATCCAAATCCTTTTAACCCTGCTACAACGATTGAATTTTCAATTCCACAAGCATCATATGTTACATTAAAAGTTTACAATGCGCTTGGAAAAGAAGTAGCATCTATAGTAGATGCTCAAATGCAGCCGGGAAATTATTCACAGCAGTTTGTTGCCGCGGCTAATTTAGGCTCAGGTGTATATTTCTATAAACTAACAGCCGGTAATTTCGTGGAAACAAAGAAGTTTGTACTAACAAAATAATATTTAGAAATAGATTTTTAACTTACGAAAACCCGCCCGTATTTTCGGCGGGTTTTTTATATTAACGCACAAACCAAAACAGACGATGAAAGGATTGAACTCCTTATTATGTTTAGTTATAATTTTTGTTTTATTTTTATCGACAGGCAGCCATAATGCTGCTTTTTCCCAGACAGATGCAAATGCTCCTGTATTTGGCATAGATTATTTTCCTCAGGAGATGAAATTGATCCTTCCAAAAGTATATGCGCCCGCTCCTTATGGAGTCGATGCTATAGTTTCCGTAGGTGCCTTTGATAATATCAGGGCAACAACTACGCCGGGATTCGGAGAGACTCACATTGTGGTAAATCCAAGAAATCCTCAGAATTTCATTGCGGGTGACAATAGAGCTGTTATTAGCTCAGGAAATATTTATGTAACAAACGATGCAGGTTTGAACTGGACAAATGTTTCAACAGGCACCAGCCAGGGAGATCCGGTCTTTGCATTCGACAGCCTCGGTAGAGCATTTTATTCTGTGCTACTAAATGGAATTAGGATCTGGAGATCTACAAATGGCGGTTTAGCATGGACAAATATGGGAAATGCTTTCTCAGCATCTAATACCGATAAGCAGTGGCTGGCGGCGGATCAGACAGGCGGACCGTTTAGTAATAATCTCTATATGGCTTACAGCGATTTTACAAATCCCGTTACAATAAAATTTTACCGAAGCACCAATGGCAGCACTTCCTGGGTTGGTCCAACTACTTTATTCGGTCCGGGAAATGCACAGGGTTCTAATATCACAGTAGGTCCTGACGGCAAAGTATATGTGGTTTGGTATGGAAGCGGCGGAACAAGCATCAGAATGTCCACAGATGGCGGCGTAACTTTTTCTGCGGCATTTACGAATGCAGCATACTCAGAGCCGGGTGTACTTCATTCATCAGGCAGACTGTGCCTTAAAGGGGACATTCGTGTAAACGGATTCCCACAGATAGAGGCAGACATATCACAGAGTCCTCATCGCGGGAATGTTTATATGACGTATTCCGCTAATTCGCCCGGTCCCGATAATGCTGACGTATATCTGGTCAGATCCACTAATGGCGGTTTGAACTGGAATACATTCAGTCCTACTAAACTGAATGATGATATTGGTGCATTCAATGATCAATGGATGAGTGACCTTGCAGTGGATGAACTGGGCAGGGTATGGGTTTATTGGTACGATTCAAGAAATGATCCCGGCAATCTATGGACCGAAGCTTATGGAACAGTTTCCACTGATGGTGGCGCTACATTCGGACCAAATTTCAAAATATCTAATCAGCCCTTTAATCCTAACACCGTAAAGCAAAATCAGGGAAATCATTACTATATAGGTGACTATCAGGCTATAGCAGGCTGGAAGACTGTTCTTCCATTCTGGATGGACGGAAGACAGAATAATATGCACGATTATACGGCTACATTACCTGATTTTGGGATCGAATTTTCAGGTGCCGATACATTATTCTCAAATGTAAACGCAACTGTAAGCAAGTCAATGAATATCCCCGTGATGGGACCATATACAGGAAGTGTGCAGTTTACGCATTCAATATCACCAAATCCTGCGTCAGGGACAATTGGAATTACCTTTACACCAAATCCATTGACCACTTTCCCGAATAGTGTGAATGTTTCCGCAAATGTCTCGGCAACAGTACCTTTCGGTACATATACTTTAACTATCACCGGTACAGATAATACTTATACACCGCCAAGAGTTCATACGAGAACATTACAGCTTATTGTGGATAATACAGTAGGAATTGGAAATCAGAGCGAGATTCCTGATCAGTTTGCATTACAGCAAAATTATCCTAATCCATTCAATCCTTCTACTTCCATCAATTATTCACTTCCTGAAAGGAGTCTTGTTTCAATTAAGATATTCGATCTTCTTGGCAGGGAAGTTGCTTCGCTTGTAAATGGTGTAAAAGAAGCAGGTCATTACAAAGCCGATTTTAATGCATCAAACCTTTCCAGCGGTATTTATTATTATACCATAAAAGCAGGAGATTTTGCTGCAACAAAACGTATGGTTTTAATGAAATAAATATTTATTCCTTTTAGCGTGTATCTAAATCCGGGCTTATTAATAAACCCGGATTTTTTTATTATATTAATGCTTTATTAAGCTTATTTTTGCTTAATGCAGTCAAAAAATACATCTCCGGATACATCATTAATTGAATCTTCATTCAAATACTGCGAAAAGATCGCAAAGCAGCATTATGAGAATTTCCCGGTGGGCTCCTTCCTGGTACCGGCGGATAAACGCAAATACGTATGGGCTATATACGCGTTCGCTCGTTACGCTGATGACATTGCCGATTCAGCAGAAGACTCACTCGAAGTTAAGCTGACTGAATTAAATACCCTGGATAAAGAGCTTGATGCTATATATTCCGGTAATTTTGATGTTATCCGTGAGAATACAGCAAGATTTCTGATGTCTTTATGGAAGACAAAGGAAGACCTTCGGATTCCAAAACAGGAATTTTCGGATCTATTGACAGCGTTTAAGCAGGATTCGGTGAAGCAGAGGTATGAAACTTTCGATGAACTTCTCGAATACTCAAAATACTCCGCGAATCCCATAGGACATCTGGTATTGTATGTGTTCGGATTTACTCCATCGGAGAATGCTAACTTATTTGAACGTTCTGATGATATCTGCACTGCGTTACAGTTAACTAACTTCTGGCAGGACGTTTCGGCGGATCTGAAAATGGGAAGAATATACATCCCCGGGCAGATAATGCTCAAATACGGCTATTCTTACGATGAATTAATGAAAAAAACAGAGGATGAAAGATTCCTAAAGATTATGAGAGAGCTTGTGGATAAAACTGAACTGATTTTTAATTCAGGAGCGCCTTTAATTCAGGATTTGAAGGGTAGATTAAAATTAGAAATAAAAGCTACTTACCTTGGAGGAAAGAGGATATTGAAAAAGATTAAAGATATTAATTATAAAGTCTTAACCGAAAGGGTGAAACTCTCGAAGTCTGATACTATTTCAATTTTTACGCGAACATTATTTGGGAAGGTATAATGTCCCCGGAGCAATATTCAAATACCGGTAAGGAAATCACAAACCGGAGTAAAACAAATTTCCGTTACTCTTTCTCTTTGCTGCCTAAAGTAAAGAATGATGCCATTAATGCCATATACGCATTTTGCCGAAAAACAGACGACATAGTGGATAATGAAAATCCCGATAAGGAAGCAAAGAGGGCTGAACTTCACAAATGGAAAGATGATTTCACAAGGTCACTCTCGGAAAAAGTTAATGACGAATTGCTTAATGATACATCCGTTGTTATTAAGCGTTTTAATATCCCACTGGAACCGTTTTATGACCTTATCAGGGGGATGGAGATGGACCTGGATAAGGCAAGATATGAGTCATTTGATGAGCTGTATGAATACTGCTACTGTGCCGCGGGTACGGTAGGGCTGATGTGTATTGAGATATTCGGTTACTCCAATCCAAAGACAAAAGACTTTGCAGTCGCGCAGGGAGTTGCGTTACAGCTAACCAATATTCTCCGTGATGTTAAAAAGGACGCGGACAACGGGAGGATATACATACCCAAAGAAGATATGGATAGGTTCGGATATTCCGAAAAGGATCTAATAAACAGTACCTACAATCATAATTTTGTCGAATTAATGAAATTCGAAGCTAAAAGAGCCCGGGAATATTATAGGGAAGCTGACGGCCTGCTGTCTAAAGAAGATAAAGGTTTAATGTTCGCAGCCCGTATAATGAGGCATATATACTTTGACCTCCTTGGTAAGATCGAAAAGAGACAGTATAATGTCTTTAAAGAAGAGGTAAGAGTTTCAAAGCTAAAAAAGCTTTTCTGGACATTTGGTACATATTTTAAATACCGTGTGCTCTATGATTTTAAGGATCCGAGAGGTATTACATAAATGAGCAAAAAGAAGGTAGTCATAATTGGCGGGGGATTAGCGGGGCTTGCTTCAGCTGTATTTCTAAAAGAAGCTGATAAAGATAACGTGTTTGATATAAGCCTGTACGAGTCCTCCCCAAAGCTTGGAGGTCGTGCATATAGTTTTCTTGATAAGAAAACCGGGCAATTCTTCGATAACGGGCAGCACATACTCGCGGGATGGTATAAAAATACATTCGACTATCTGAAGTTCATTGGTACATACGATAAGATCAGTTTCCAGAAGAGCCTGGAGGTTAATTTCATAGATGCTGACGGCAGGGTTTTAAAGCTGAAATGTCCAAATCTTCCCGCTCCGCTCGATCTTATCGCAGGATTGAGAAGATTTGATGGTTTTACAAAAGAGGACAGGAAAAGCCTTAGATCCCTCTTGAAATTGGTAAC